>DMFG01000111.1 GCA_003450655.1 Coxiellaceae bacterium
CTAATACATTTATCACACAGAGTAATAATTGGTACAAAGTAGCTTACGGCCGCTACACATCACAGCGAGCTGCTAAACAAGCTTTACGATCATTACCATCCACATTCAAAGGTGCCTGGATAACACGCTTACCAAAAACACAAGCCACTCAAACGGCTGCTCTAAAGCTACCTCAGCCTAAAGCTTAACAACTCCCCCCGAAAGATATAACTCTCGGGGGACTCCTACCCAACACACTAGGTATATTACTCGTGACTCATACTCCTATACATATTCGCTATATAAATGGCAATCGACTCACTCGCGCTTTAATTGCTGGCATACAAGCTGTTATAGACAACCAAGAACATCTCAACACAATCAATGTGTTTCCTGTTGCAGATAAAGATACGGGAACTAACTTAGCAATGACACTGAAAAGCGTATTACATACCATACAAAAAACTCCTCCACAGCCTCTCCCGCAATTACTGCATCTAGTTACTGATGCAGCCTTAAATGGCTCACGAGGAAACTCAGGCGCTATCTTTGCTCAGTTTTTTGTAGGCTTAGGGCAACATACTTCTGATAGAACATGGGATATAAAAAAAGCCTCACATTCCATCTCATCCGCTACGCAATATGCGACAAGCGCAGTAACAGAACCAAAGCCAGGCACTATACTCAGCGTTATGCAAACCTTCTCCGACACTTTCTCACAATATGCTGAAAAAACATTAGACTTGCTTGAGGCATGGAAAAAAGCCTTAAAACAAGCCAAAATATCATTGCAACTAACCACTACACAACTCGATGCCTGTCGAAAAGCCAGTGTTGTAGATGCTGGCGCTCAAGGATTCGTTGATTTTCTAACGGGTATTGATAACTTCTTACATCTTGGATCACTTCACCACTACACCATACCCAGTGAGTCAGATATTGAAATTATCATCCCTCCTGAAGTACATGCTATTGATGATGGTTTTCGTTATTGCACAGAATGTCTCATAGAGGGTAGTGAGATCAACCACCCCACTCTACGCACAAAACTATCAAAACATGGTAGCTCACTCATACTTGCAGGGCACTCGAAAAAAACTAAACTCCATATCCACACCAATAATCCCAACGCAGTCTTTGAACTATGTCGAGAATTTGGAACTATACACAATGAAAAAGCAGATGATATGATTCACCAACAGTCCGCAAAACAACATTCGATTGCGATTCTAACTGACTCCTCTGCTGATTTCCCTCAATCCACTACTGAAAAATACCACATACATGTTGTACCTCTGGGAATTAGCTTTGGTGACAAAACTTACACAGACAAGTTCTCATTATCACCCAAACAGTTCTATGAGAAAATGGCTAAAGAAACAACTCACCCTGCTAGTTCTCAGCCCTCTGCAGGTGACTATAAACGTTCCTATGAATATCTAAGTAGTCACTACGATGCTATCATTGCGATTCATCTTCCGGAAAAACATAGTGGAACCTTGCAGGCTTCTCGACTAGCTGCTCAACAACATACACCTGACAACTACCCCACTACTATAATCGATGCCGGTACAATTAGCGGCGGACAAGGACTAATCGTAACACTGGCTGCTAAAGCATCAGATGCCGGCTACACATTTTCAGATATCATACAACTCATCGAAAAACATAAACATAAAATAAGGCAATATGCGGCAGTGCCAGACTTACGTTTTGCCGTTAGAGGAGGAAGAGTACCCGCATGGAAACAAAAAATACTACATGCATTAAGACTAACTCCGATTCTTTCATTTAATGATACAAATCGCATTCGTGTTTGCAAACTCATCATAGGTAAAAAATACTTCGCAAAAAAATTCGCTCAATTCATCCAACGCCAACTAAAAAACACGACAGCATACACTCTCATTATTGAGCATTGTAATAATCTTTCCGCAGCAAAAATTGCAGAAAACTACCTCAAATCTACTTCACTGAACATTACTCAATGCAGCATCATTGAAGCTTCTCCAGCATTAGGTATACATGCAGGAGTTGGCACTCTTGGCATTGCCTATCAAGAAGACATTGCAATTCATAACTCTAGTGAGAATAAACAAACATAGCGCTCAAAGAAACAGGTTGGCCTTCATATCAACTCGCCTTAACACTGCCATCAATCATCGCGGGCAACCAACATTGCGCAATAATCAGTGCACAAGAAAAAATACGGTGACACTGAATAGTCATACACTGCGATAAGGAAAAAATAGAAGTACACATCAATAATACATGTGATAACAGTGAACTCGGTGACTGAGAACTGCTGTCTCTACGATTATCACTTTCACTTGCTTCATACCTTGATGACTGATAATCGTTAACAACAGCTAAACTTGCTACTGCATTTCCTGACGTCATTTTTGGTAAGCAATGTATCTCCGAAATCAAGGTAATGTACTGTGCCCTACGATAAGCATTCATTCCATCCATGGTGAACTGTCTCCTGTTACTAAACTCAATAACAACAGGATATCAAACTGGAAAATATCATAATTGACCTAAAGCAATCCGCACGAAAAAATTGCTCTATTATCGAAACCATCCTTGAAGATGCTCTAACGTATTAGGCTTCAGAGTCCCAGCTTGCTGCTCTAACAGGCTTAATGCTGATAAATACTGCACCCTACCAGCCACATACTGAATATTAGCGTTATATAAATTAGTTTGCTGATCAATCACATCAAGCAAAGTCTGGTTACCTGCGTTATAACCTTCACTCGTATTTTTCAGTGCGCTTGCATTTGACTCAACAGCTCTTTTTTCAGCTTTAATTTGACTAATACCATTCACCATACTACTAAAAGCACTGTTTGCTAACATCATTGCATTATTGTAAACACCCTGGCGTTCTGCCTGAGACTTTTGATAAAGAGCCATAGCACTAGCAACATTCGCACTAACTGCACCGCCTTGAAAACCATCGTAGTCAACAGTTAATTCATAGAGAAAATGCTCATCCACATACTCTGGATCGGTGGGGTAATACGAGGCTTTTGCACCGATAACTGGGAAATACCCACCCCGCGACTCACCTAAAGCAGCTTTTGCTACTGCTACACCCTCACTAGCTGATTGAATCGATAGGTTTTGCTGCGTCACTCTCTTCAACCATAAACTTAACTGATTAGGTTGTGGATGTAATAACTTAAATGATGATTTAAACCTGGGTATATGCTTGATCGGAGCGCCAGTTAATTCAATTAATTGCTGCTGTGCATTATGCAGTTGAATATCAGCTGTTACTAATTGCGAACGATATAAATCATATGAGGCTTTAATTCGATCTAAATCCGTCACTGTAGCATGATGCAAACGATAACGTTCTTTAACAGCCTCCATTTGCTGCTTAACAGCGTCGACCTGCTCTTTTGTTAATATATCAATTTCATGAGTGCGAACAACATCTAAATATCTTGTAACAACTCGCTGCATAAGATCTTGCTGTGCAACTGATAGATCTAACACTGCTTGTCTTACTTGAGCCTGTGCTTTTGACACCCTCTTAATAGCTGACCAATTAAAGACTGTCTGTGTTCCATTCACTGCAAAAGAGTCAATATCATTATCTGAATGATTAGATAACAAGTCACCACTGGCTGAAATTCGTGGAAAAAAGGCAGACCAAGCTGACTTAGTTGCCTCTTTTTGTGACATATATTCTGCTTGTGCCTGCATATAGACACTGTCATGATTCAGAGATTGATGGTAAGCATCAAGCAATGTACTTGCCATTACTGACCCCGTACAAGAAAAGATAATCCCAGAAACTATTGCCCTAAAACGTATGTTAATCATGCAGTCCATTCGCTCACTTTATTGTTCCCTAAAAGCTCGACCAAAACTATCTATTACTGGCGTGGTCAAATAACTAAATAATGTTCTATTATCCGTAATTACCATCACTTGTACAGGCATACCTGGATATAATTCTTGCGCCTTAGATAAGTTACTCAACTGGCTCTCATCCAGTTCAATCTTAGCTTTATAGTATAACTCTCCAGTTGTCTCATCTGTAAATGAGTCAGCTGATACGCTTATCACCTTACCTTCGAGTGTTGGAGTATTTCTGGTCTTAAATGCGATTAAATCCACTTTAGCAATCAATCCTTTATGAACAATATCAATATCCATTGGGCTAATTCTAGCATCAATCACTAATTGCTCTTCTGGAACAATATCCATTAAAGGTTCACCAGATTTAATAACCCCACCAATGGTATGCACTTTCATGTCCACAATTGTACCATTTTGAGGGGAACGAATTTCAGTACGTTTTAACACATCACCTTCAATAATTTCTTTTTTCATTAAGTCTGCAATTCGCTGATGTGATTCTCGTAACTGTGACAAGATTTCTTTCAATCGATCAGCTTTCATAGTATGTATTTTAGTTTTTGTTTCGCCAATCTTTTGATTCAAGACGGCTATTTTTGAAACGGTCTCTCCACGAATACCTTGCAATCTCGCAGCTGACCGCTGAAGTTCTAATAATTTAGGCTTTTCAATCAAACGTTTTTCAGCAAGCTCTTTTACAGCTGCCACCTCTTCTTGAATCAAATTATATTGCCTAATCGTAGATTTTAGTTGTGACTGCGCACCTTTAATTTGCTCCTGAAGCTGTATTATTTGTTGCTCTAGAATACTAATATTACCAAGAAAAGAGGCTTGGTTTGTTTTAAAAATGGTTTCCTGACTATTCATGAGAGCTTTCACTTTAGGATCTGTGTTTGCTGCTTGCTCTAATTTTTCATCAAACGTTATCGACTTCGCATTATCCCTCTCAGAAGATAACCGCGCCTCGATTGACATCAAGCGGTATAATTCACCTTGTGTTAACTTAAATGCTGCCTGTGACTGAGTATTTTCCAAGGAAATGAGCAACTGACCCTTATGAACATTTTCACCATCACGCACATTAATTCGCTGCACAATCCCGCCCTCTAAATGCTGAATTGTCCTACGATTACCTGTCACAACTACTTTACCCGATGCAATCGCAGCACTTTCAATAGGTGCCAGAGTTGACCATAGAGCAAAACCACCAAAAAAAACCACTAATACAATAAGGCCAAATGTCACAAAAAAACGACTATTGGGTTTTTTAGCAAAAGAGACGCCTAAAGTTGCTTCAATACCGCTAACTTCTTTTTCAACAGGGTATTTTTCATCCATACATGTGCTCCATTCTGTGCGTCATTGCTTTTGCTGTTGTTGTTTTTTTTGCTGCATCATTTTTTCTATTCCTGAAAAAACTTGGTCGCGAGGACCTAATGCCTGCATCACCCCATCTTTCACAATCATTACTTTATCGACCACATTAATGAAATTAGGTTGATGTGTTACCATAAGAAGGGTAACACCACGATTTTTAGCTTCTGTTACAGCCTTCATCAATGCAATTGTACCTTGCTCATCTAAATTAGCATTTGGCTCATCTAATACTAATAAACAAGGATTACCATAAAATGCTCGCGCCAAGGCTACTCGTTGTTTTTGCCCTCCTGACAACCCATAATTACTAACTTCTGTATGATAACCTTTGGGTAATTCAAGAATCATTTCATGACACCCTGCTAACTTCGCTGCCTCAACAACTGCCTCATCACCTTCCTCTTTCATACGTGAAATATTATCTTTGATAGTCCCTGGTAATAGTTGAACCTCTTGAGGGCAATATCCAATGTATTGCCCCAACTCCCCACGATCACAAAATGCCATATCACAACCGTCCATCGATACACGACCGTGTGTTGGCTTCCAAATACCTAACATCAAGCGCATTAATGTGGATTTACCAGCACCAGAAGGACCCATAACTGCAATACTATCACCTGGAGAAACCTCTGCATTGATGCCTTTTATAATTGGCTGCTCTACACCTTGAGGTTGATAATATAATCGTTCTATCGTAATTCGGCCTTTTGCTTCTGCTAGAAAAGGAGATTTTTCTGTACTACTTTGCTCTATCAAATACAATTTCAAACGCTCATAAGCTTGCTTAGTAGCTATAAATCGTCGCCATGTGCTTAAAACTGCAACCATGGGCGCCATAGCTCGCCCCGTCAATATAGACGCCGCTATCATTGCTCCTGGAGTGAATTGATTGGCAACCACCAAATAGGCACCCATACCTAAAATGGAAACCTGCAACATCATGCGTAAAATCTTTGCTAGGGATAACAAACTAATTGATCGGCTTGAAACGATATTCTTTTTTTCAATCACTTCTTCATTTTTTGCAAACCACTTGCATAATATGCTGTCTAACATACCCATGGCTTGAACAGCTTCCGCATTTCTTAGTGTTGACATGACAAATGACTGCGAAGCCATATTATCTTTTGCTGAACTCTCTGAAAGACGACGTGTCACCACCTCATTGACAACAGAAACAATCAATAATAGTAACAACCCTATGGTGGCGACAAAACCTAGTATCGGATGTAATAAATAAATAACAGCCACATAAATAACTGCCCATGGGGCATCTACCATTGCCAAAATATCATTTCCGCATAAAAAATCTCGAACCTTTCCAATATCGACCATAGACTGCTGAGTATAAGGATTTCCCTGAATGGTTGTTTCAGCACTACGAACAAATGCCTCTGGGCTTAACTTATTATCCAACCAATGACTAACCTTAATGAGAACTTTAGACCTCACAGCATCCAATACGCCCATAATGATTAATGCAAAAACAGCCAATAAGGTTAAAAAAATCAAGGTATCATAGCCTTGACTAGCTAATACACGATCAAAAACTTGTAACATATATAACGGAATTGTCAGCTGTAATAAATTCACAAAACAACTAAAAATAGTTACTGCAATAAAAGAAGACTTACACTGAGCAAGAATCATTCGAAGTTTAGATTGTTTCATTGATAACACCACCCCACATCATATTAAGATCACTCATACTGATAACCTCATTTTATGTTAAATTTTTTACCTATGAATTGCAAAAGATTATATAAATATTAAATTATTAAAGAGATCGGATAATAATTAACCCATATATCTATTTAAGTGAACAGAATACTTAAAAATAGACAAAAAGATTATGATTAAGAATTAAAAATATAGGGCGCGAGCATCATATTAGACCCTAAGAAACAGGGAGCCCCTAATACCGACATAAACAAAACGAAATAATATGTCATTGACGTTGACGAAGCTGCTCACTTTCAACATCAACCGATGGAATATACCCATCTATCACATCTAAATGACGCTGCAGGGCGCCATTATTAGTCGCAACCACTTCTTTAGCTCGACGCCCCATAGAAAGACGCTCTTCACGATCTAATAACAAATTGACCATACTTTCAGCAATAGCCTCAGATGATTTTAATACTAGCAACGCCTGTGCATCTAATAGTTGGCGCTTAACCATTTCAAAGTTTTGCAAGTAATTCCCTGTCACAACAGGTAACCCTAATGCAGCAGGCTCTATCAGATTATGTCCGCCAATCGGCACTAAACTACCACCAACAAAACTAACATCACTGGCAGCATAAAACTGTAATAGCTCTCCCATGGTATCACAGAGATAAATATCCACCTCTGGCGTAACCACTTGCCCTAAACTTCGTCGAGCAACCGACAAATCATGAGCGTGCATCAACTGACTCACATCATCAAAACGTTCTGGGTGTCTTGGGGCAATTAATAATAATACTTCGGGTATTTGTAACTTAATACGCTTAATAATAGAAACCCATATTTTTTCTTCACCGTCATGCGTACTTGCCAACATAATAGCTGGTCGACTGGCAATACCAACACGCGTTCTAATCTTATCTCCTTGAATAAAAATATTACGTGGTACAGTCAAATCAAACTTAATATTTCCACTAATTTTAACATTAGCCTCTGACAAACCTAAATCCATATACCGTGCAGCATCCGATTCACTTTGTGCAATCAGCATACTTATCTGTGACAAGATTTGCTTCATTAACGGCTTCACAGAATCATAACGACGCTTAGATCTTTCGGATAATCGTGCATTAGCAATGATTATAGGAATCTTCTGCTTATGCGTGACACGTAATAAATTAGGCCACAGCTCTGTCTCCATAATAATTAAGGCTTTCACACGACAACGGCGAAGAAAACGATTAATACAACTCGGTAAATCGTAGGGTAAATAAAAATGTGTGACGGATTGGCCTAATGATCGAAGGACCTGAGCTGAGCCAGTTGGTGTCGTTGTTGTCATCACAATTTTATACTGAGGATATTCAGCAACCAATGCTTTCACTAAAGGAGTAGAGGCAATCACTTCGCCAACCGACACAGCGTGTAACCAGATACTCGGCTGATCTGACTGAGATGGAATATAGGCTAATCGTTCTAACCACCTTTGACGATACAATGGATTTTTACGAGAACGCCAGAGCAACCTCAGAAAAATAAAAGGTAGCAGTAAATAAAACAGGACTGTGTAAATAATAATCATATCGACTTGAACCACTACTTGGATGAAAACTATCCTGCACGTAAATCAGAAAAGCTCAATACAGCACGACATAAAAGACAATCACCACAACTTAAACATTAAGCCTCTCAACAAAACGAAAAAGTTTAGCAAAGGGTACGTTATCTTAGCCAAATTAACAAGTTAGGCCATTGATTCCCAATAAAACAAAACGGTTGGACACCCTCTCGGTTCATGCTAGGCTTTAACGCCTGACCTGGCATCAATACAAAACAACTAAAATTTTACGACAATGAATCACAGGCACTGACCTGTCTTACCTACGAGCTTAAGCCTAACATGACAAATAAAAAATCAACTGGAAGCTATGGAGCAAAAGACCTTGAAGTACTGAGTGGATTAGAACCAGTACAACGTCGCCCTGGCATGTATACTGATACAACCAACCCTAATCACCTTGCGCATGAAGCTATTGATAACAGCGTTGACGAAGCTATCGCCGGCTTTGCATCTAGCATTGATATCACTTTACTTAAAGATGGTCAGATTGAAATTTCCGAC
This sequence comes from Coxiellaceae bacterium, assembly GCA_003450655.1. Classification (GTDB taxonomy): domain Bacteria; phylum Pseudomonadota; class Gammaproteobacteria; order Coxiellales; family Coxiellaceae; genus UBA9148. The sequence goes on from DMFG01000111.1 coordinate 9,029, forward strand.
AATGGCCGCGGCATGCCTATCGACAAACACCCAACTCACAAAGTATCTGGTGTTGAATTAATTCTTACACGACTTCATGCTGGTGCAAAATTTTCAAGCAAGACCTATGAATTCTCAGGCGGCTTACATGGTGTCGGTATTTCTGTTGTCAATGCACTTGCGAGCTCTTTAACGGTCCAAATTAAAAAAGCCGGCGCCATCCACTCAATGTCATTTAGTGATGGTCAAAAAACCAGCGAACTTAAAAAAACTGATACGTGCAAAAAAAGCGATACCGGTACGACTATTCGCTTCCTACCTAACCCAACCTACTTTGACTCTCCCACTTTTGCCATTGCAGATCTCAAAAAGAATCTTCGTGCAAAGGCAGTTTTATGTCCAGGTCTATCCATTAGTTTTCATCAAGAAAAAACTGGGAAAACAGACCAATGGTATTATGAAGATGGCCTAAAAACATATTTACAAGATACATTAACAGGAAAAGAGCTTATCCCAGAAAATGTTCTCGTCGGTAGTTTTAAAGCAACATCAGAAACAGCTGACTGGGCTTTAGCCTGGCAAACTGATGGAATAGACCTAACCAATGAAAGTTTTGTTAACTTAATCCCCACCATGCAAGGTGGAACCCATGTCAACGGCTTAAGAACCGGCCTTCTTGACTCCATCAAAGACTTTTGTGAAATCCACAAGTTACTTCCAAGAGGCACTAAGCTTGTTGCTGATGACGTGTGTGGCTTTTGTAATTTTGTGATATCTATCAAAATTAAAGACCCACAGTTTGCAGGACAAACCAAAGAACGCCTGTCATCACGCCAATGTGCTGCCTTTGTCTCTGGTGTTGTTAAAGATGATTTTAGTCTTTGGCTACATAATAACGTTGAAAAAGGCACTCAAATTGCTCAAATCGCCATTGATAATGCACAAAAAAGAATGCGTATTAGTAAAAAAATTGCGCGAAAAAAAATCACATCTGGTCCCGCGTTACCCGGAAAACTTGCTGATTGTAGCGAACAAGATATTCAATACAGTGAACTATTCCTTGTAGAGGGAGACTCTGCTGGTGGATCAGCCAAACAAGCGCGCGACCGTATTTTTCAAGCGGTCATGCCTTTGCGTGGCAAAATCCTAAATACATGGGAAGTTGACTCAGAGCAAGTACTTGCATCCAATGAAGTTCATGACATTGCTATTGCACTAGGAATAGACCCTGGCACTAACGATTTATCTGGCTTGCGTTACGGAAAAATTTGCATCCTTGCAGATGCTGACTCAGATGGCGCGCACATTGCCACACTACTCTGCGCACTGTTCCTCAAACACTTCAGTGCTCTAGTAGAAGCTGGCCATCTTTATGCAGCTATGCCACCTTTATTTCGAATTGATGCAGGGCAACGAATTTTTTATGCGTTAGATGAAGATGAAAAGCAAGGAATCCTTGATCGATTAGAAGCTGAAAAAAACAAAGCTAAAGTTAATATCCAACGCTTCAAAGGACTGGGTGAAATGAACCCTATGCAATTGCGAGAAACAACCATGAAGCCTTCAACAAGAAGACTCATACAGCTCACTACTGAACATCGAGATAGTGACGCCATCATGGATATGTTACTTGCAAAAAAACGCGCCAAAGATAGGAAGTCTTGGCTAGAAAAAAAAGGCGACCTCGCCGATCTCTAATCAGAGGGCTCTTTATGCTCGATAATACACGTGTGATTCTGTTGACACTGCATCTAGCGGCACATCCCAAGGTTCTATAGGCAGCTTATCAGCACATTGAAATTCATACGCCAAACCAATTAACCAAGGTTTATTCTTCATTTGTGTCAATGATGTTGCTAATGCGCGATCATAAAAGCCACCTCCACGCCCCAAACGAAAACACTGTGTATCAAAAGCGACTAAGGGTAAGCACATAACATCTAGCTCACTCCAATCAATGGGCTGCTTATCTTGTAAAACGGGCTGCATAATTCCGTACTGAGCTTCACTAAGCTGCTCATCGATATCATAAGAATAAAACAACAAAGAGCCATCACTCATAACAGGAAGGTATAACTCAACACCTTGCCGAGATAACTGACGCATTAAATAAATAGTATCCACTTCATTTTCATGAGCATTATATAAGGCAACCTTTTTAGCTCGCTGTAGATAGTGAATGGATAAAACATTTTCAGTGACCTTCAAGGAACAAGCTTCAATATGATCTGGCTCTAATAAGATACGTTGGTCACGCAATGACTGCCGAATGGATGCTTTAGAAATAATAGACCCTCCAAGATAACGCAGCAGACCTGTCTTTGAACCCTGTGGCTCAGGTGGGAGTCGGCGGTATCACATCAGGCTTTCTTAAAAAAAGATGGCTCAACAACGATACTCAATAAATCCCTTAACAAGTAATTATCGGTTCAAAATATAATAACCTACTACTGTTACCGCAGAGGGCAAAGCCATTATATCGTGATTTCTTCTTCGACACCTAGAAATTTTTCAATTCTTTTTTGCAAATCTTGTAAACGCTTATTCATCACATTGATATAATTATTATTTTGCTTTTTTACCAATAATAATTCATGGGTAACATTTAGTGCCGAGACTACAGCAATCTGATCAGTGGTTGAAATACTACCCGATTGCTTAAGCTGCTTCATATTATTTTGTACGACTTTTGCTGCTTCCTGCAATTCCAATACCTCATTAGCAGGACACTTAATGCTGTATTTACGGTCTAAAATTTGAATGGTTATTAGGTTATCTGCTGACTCAGTCATAGAGAGGACTCCTTAACTTTCTGAATTAAATGCTTTAATTGCAGGACGGCTCGTTGCTTTTGGGCTGATACAGCATCACGCTCTTTAATCACGTTATACACTTGCTTTCGCAAAGCTTTATTATCCTCTGTTAATTGTTCAACGGTACGCATTAAACGATCAACATACGATTCAAGCTGATTTAATTCTACACTACTATTCATGAGCTCTGTAACTTCCATTACTGACATCCCTGTATAAATTCAATAACTAATCTGTTTGTTTTAAACAATCACCACAAGAATAGTCAGTTCATGTCACCAGGTCAATATCTTAACAAACAATGGGTTGAGTTTTTTGTGACAACCACTCCACTTCCTCTGAAGTTAAGTGTGGCGCAATATGGTCATACACTCGCTGATGATATTGATTAACCGCCATAACCTCTTGCGGGCTCAGCATCGCAGTATCAATAAGATCCAGATCATAAGGCACTAATGTTAAATCCTCGAATTGATAAAAAGGACCGTGCCGAGTTGGACTATCATCACTAGAACAGACTTCTTTTACATAACACAAATTCTCAATACGAATACCATAATGCCCTTCGATATATAAACCAGGCTCATTACTTAAAATCATTCCCGGCTGTAACAAAACACCCGAGTAAGCTTGAGATATTCGTTGTGGGCCCTCATGCACACATAAGTAACTCCCCACACCATGCCCTGTACCATGGCTAAAATCACAATATGCCTGCCAGATTGGGCGATGAGCAATCGCATTTAAATGTTCGCCAGTCGTTCCTAATGGAAAAACTGTATTGGCTAATGCCAAATGCCCCTGCAGAACCAGAGTGTAATGTTGCTTTTCCTGATCAGTAGGACTTCCTAAATGAAAGACTCGCGTGATGTCAGTTGTTCCGGAACTGTATTGACCTCCTGAATCCAATAACAATAAAGATTGATCCGTGATGGTTAAAGCACTCTTATCCTCTGCTCGATAATGAATAATCGCGCCATGCTCTGCGAACCCAGCTATAGTAGCGAAACTCAACCCTTGGCAAGCGGATGACTGATACCGAATAGCCTCTAACTGATCGGCCAAACTGACTTCTGTTTGACCTTGCCAGTTCTGTTCTAGCCATATCCAAAATCGAATCAATGCCACTGCATCTAACTTATGCGCATCTATAGCCCCTTGCACTTCTACCGGGTTTTTACACGCCTTCATTAAGGTAATGGGTGAAACACCCAACTGAACATTCGTATGCGCCACAGATGCAAACATCCACCAACTGGCCGTGCGCTGATCTAATAAAACATTACCCTGAAGTTTCAACCATTGTGATTCGACAGCATCATAAGGCTGCACATCCACTTGGCATTGCTGAAAATAAGTCTTTTGCTCATCCGTTAACACTGCCATATCCATGTATAAGGTCGCAGATGTCTGAGTAACAACAGCGTAACTAATCACCAACGGGTTAAATTCAACGTCTTGCCCTCTGATATTAAATAACCAACAAATAGCATCTAACACACTGATCACATGAGCTTGCATACCCTGCGCTTCTAAAGCACTACGAACACGTAATAACTTACTCGATACAGTCTCACCTGCTAACGACTCCGGATGACATTGAATTTCCTGAGGTGTTAAAGCGGGCTGATCCTCCCAGACAACATCCACTAAATTTTCAGCTATGGCGACTAATTCAATATCATGCTCTGATAATGTCTCAAGCCAACGTTGTGCGACAGCAATAGCCATCAACTTTGGATCCACACCAACACGCAAGCCTTGAGCATGCTCAACGAGCCAAGCTAATATTTCTGTAGAGGCAGTACCTTGCTGCATTTTCATCAATGAAAACACATGACTATCTAACTCTTGCTCAGCTTGTAGAAAATAACGCGGATCTGTCCATAAATAAGCTTGATCCAAACCTACTAAGACATCACCTGCAGAGCCAGTAAACTCACTCACCCATACACGACGCTGCCAACAATCTGGTACATATTCATTATTATGGGCATCCGTACCAGGAACATAGTAATAGTCCAACTGATGCTTTTGCATCATATGACGTAATGCTGTTAATCGACAGGTTGCTTGTGAGCTGCTCATAATATTCTCAATCCCATTATTACGGAGAATCGGCAGTATAAGCGAAACCACGCTAAGTTCCTAACGTTAACCTATACAAGACTTTGATAATCTCTGTATTTCCATTACCATAAGTGCACTATCAAACACTGGCTTATCGGAGTATGTGCAATGCAGCACTATGATCTTATTATCATTGGAAATGGTCTTGCTGGAGCAAGCCTAATCCAAACCATCAAGCATCTCCCGCTACGCATCGCTCTGCTAGATCGCCAACACCTGACACATCAGCACTTACCCAATAATAACACCTCTGACACTCGCCCCATTACACTGAATCATACGAGTACCACCATTTTAGACACACTGGGATTATGGTCTGAACTCAGCCACCAAGCCACCCCACTTCAGCATTTACTGATTACCGAGCAAGGGCGCTTTGGCCAATTCCATCTATCTGCAGAAGAAATAAACACCTCATCACTGGGTCATGTCATCCCTTATACACAGCTAGAACATCAACTACACAGTTATCCAACTGATGCCCTCAGCATCAACCGCTTAACTTCACACCAATTACTCGAGATTATTAATAATTCAGAGGGCGCTACTGTTACCTACCTAGACGAAGAACAGCACACTCATAGCCTACATGCACCGCTACTCATTGCTGCAGATGGCACACACTCACCCGTATGCGAACACCTCAATATCACCAGCACTTGTCATGACTCAGGTGCTCAAGCCTATGTTATTCAGGCTCAACTCTCCAAACCGACAGCTCACCCATCAACGGCCTATCAACGCTTCACTCAGCTTGGTAGCTTCGCCTGGTTACCTCAATGGACTGCTCAGCAAGCACGTATTGTCTGCACAATACCGAAAAGACACTTAGACGCTATAAAAACCTGGGATGAACAAGCCTGGATCTCACACCTCAACGAAATCTATCAAGGTCGTCAACCTGCTATCGACAGCGGAAAAATAACAGGACAATACCCGCTGATGATTCAAACACAAGAAACTTGCGTGCATGATTCAACGATTTTAATAGGGAATGCAGCGCATACACTTTACCCCATTACCGCACAAGGCTTTAACTTAACACTACTGAGTGTCGCTAAGTTAGCTGAAATATTGACTAACAACTATCAACAATATCAATCACTCAAACATAAAACATCACTGTCACACTATAACGATTGGTGTAAATCCACTCACACACAAGTCACACAGCACACCCAGCGCATCGATCAACTCTTTAACTCGCCACTTATTGGTCCCGCTCGAAGCTTTGGCTTACTTGCGGCTAATATTCATCCGGTGTTTAAAAAGCATTTAATCAAACCTTTTCTTGGGCAACATACAACATTACCTCGACTAGCTTGTAACATCCCATTAACACTTATCGATAGCCCTGCCGAGATTGCTGACCCTATTGAAACACTTTAAAATGATGCACACTGATTATCCCTGGAACACAAGGACACACCATGCCTACTGATTTCTCTGTCATTATTATAGGCGGTGGTCTTGTTGGCCTAACGGCAGCAAAAGCTTTAGCTGACCAAGGCATATTAGTCACCGTGATTGAAGCAAAACCGCCTCTGCTCAACTGGGAAGATAGTTCATACACAGCTCAAGTGTATGCTCTCAATCAAGCCTCTTTACATATCCTAAAAAACCTTAATATCTGGGAGGCTATACTCCCGCAATCAAAAACACCCCTCTACCAAATGGATATCTGGGATAACAACTATCAAGGCGAATTACGTTTCTCAGCCATGGATATTCCTGCACCACAACTAGGTCACATCGTTGAAAGTCGTGCAATCATAAAAGCCTTATGGCAGTCCTTACGAGACCACCCCTGCGTTACCTTGCATTATCCAGCAACACCTAAAAGCATAACCCAACACGAATCACTCACTCAGCTCGCCCTGACTGATAGCACGCTATTAGAGGCAGATTTAATAATCGGTGCAGATGGCCCAAACTCCTGGGTACGAAAACATGTCGATTTCACACTCCAGCAACGGCCCTACCACCATGACGCAATGACAATGGTTATACAAAGCGACAAACCGCATCACAACACTGCATTACAGCAATTTTTACCTGATGGCCCCATTGGCGTTCTACCCTTACACCACACTCATCAATCATCCATTGTATGGTCCACAACATCCTCTCATATGGATACTTTACTCGCTCTACCTCAACACGATCTCAATCAAGCCCTATCTCATGCATTAGACTACCGCTGGGGTCACGTTACAGCTCTCAATACACCCATTCGTTTTCCATTACACATGCGTCATGTTAAGCATTATTACAATCAACACGTTGTCTTGATCGGTGATGCTGCACACACCATGCACCCACTAGCAGGACTAGGAGCGAACCTAGGCTTATTCGATGCAGCTGTTCTGGCAGATTGCCTAGGCAAACACCACAAAGTTCGCTCGCAAGCATCACTCACACAAGCACTGCAACGTTATCAACGCTGGTGCCGGCCTCGTAACACAAAATACCTGAATAGCATGCGCTTCCTAAAAGATAGCTTTAGCCAAACCACAGGCCTACCTCGACAAATAGCCAGCCTAGGGCTAACGCTCATTAATCAAACACCTTGGGTAAAAAATCAACTAGCCTTTCACGCAATGACTGATCGTGGAGATGTGCCACCTTTAGCTCAACTCGCTACCAAAACACCGATTAATTTGTAGAAGCAAAGATAGAAGGCTGAACATCTGGATGGTCTTGACTCGCTATCCCATTGAGCGCGCACAAAGAAAAAGTGGCCATTCCAAAAATCAATAAAGCAACCATTGCTGCACATACACGTCTCATCGCTACACCTAACTAAAACCGTTCTATTAATAAAATTATAACAAAGGTTAATGGCGCTAATGTAGCGCCTTTGCATCAGTTTGTAACAATTTACCAACAGCTTGATATACCCACTTAAACCAGGTAAAACAATGACATGGATAATAAAACACACATTCTTGTTGTCGATGATGATCCCCAAATATGCGATTTATTGCAGGATTATTTGCAACAATATGGCTTCATAGTCACCACCGCACATAATGGCGATGCCATGCAGGCGGCCTTACATAAACACATTATTCAATTAGTGATTTTAGATTTAATGTTACCTGGTGATGATGGCCTGACTCTCTGCAAAAAACTCCGTGAACAATCTGATGTCATTATTATTATGCTATCTGCTGTCCACGAAGAATCTGACCGGATCGTAGGGTTAGAAATTGGTGCTGACGACTAT
>DMFG01000017.1 GCA_003450655.1 Coxiellaceae bacterium
ACGATGTTTTAGTTCGCTGGTGACGGATTGTAAGGATCTTAATCCTTTTCCAATAATTGCCCAGATAAGAATCCCTAGAAATGGGTATGTAGCTAGCATAATGAAAATGGAGTCACGAGTCAGTTGATTTTCAAGGTGTTGCCTGTAGTCACCATGCTCTGCTGTCACAATTGTGATACCTTTTTCTTTATTTTTGAGTGTGTAAACACGCCAAGTCCTATCTTTGGACCAAACGTTAGAAAACCCAGTTTTTTTTGACATTAATGGCGTCGAAGGCATGTTCTTTGAATGAAGGATGAGGGTGTTATTTTGCCAGATTTGAAATTCAATGCTGCTTGCCGATGATGATAAGCTGCTAATAACATGGCTATTGTCAAAGAAGTTTTTGTTTATTTTATTGGCGTTTATGGTGTTGAGTTTCTCTTGAATGGTTAATATTTTTGTTTTAGGTAGGTCAATGCCTATAATGGCGTTAATGCGTTTGGCGCTAATGATTAGTGTGGAGTCAAGATTAGTTTGAATATCTTTATGTGTTAGAAAAAGGTTACCAACAATTGCTAATGAGGTGATAAGAATCACGCTCAAAAGCAAATTGATCAGTAAAAAGGTTCGTATAGAATGTGTCATTAACTTTATTAGAATCCATTATAGAGTGCATGACAATGCAGTAACACAATATTCCTACTCATCTTCATTAGGTTTTTCAGCCATATAGCCAACACCTCTAATGGTGCGAATTAAGCTGGTGCCAAATCGTTTTCTTAGATTATGAATATGAACTTCCAGGGCGTTACTGTCAATGTTTTCACCCCATCCATACAAAGTTTGGTTAAGTTGTTCTCGTGAAATTACCCTGCCAGCATTTTCAAGCAGCTTTTGTAAGAGTGCAAACTCACGTCTAGAAATCATTATCGTTTCATCGTCCATTTTTACAACATGTGACGCAGGGTCCAAAGTAATATTATTATAGACAATAATGGGTTTTGCGCGCGATTTTGAACGGCGTTGTAGTGCGCGCATACGTGCACAGAGCTCATCAAGATCAAAGGGCTTGGTTAGGTAATCATCTGCGCCAGCATCTAAGCCGCTAACACGGTCGTCAACGGTTTCTTTCGCAGTTAAAATAACTACGGGTGTCGTGATGTTACGTTCGCGAATATTTTTGAGAACCTCTAAGCCTGATAATTTGGGTAGACCTAGGTCAAGCACAACAATATCAAAATTTTCATGACTTGAGACTAAGACGTTATTCGCTGATTGTCCATCTTTTACCCAGTCAACGGTGTGACCATAGTGTTTAAGGCCGGTGCGAATACCATCGCCGAGCAATTCATCGTCTTCTACTAATAAAACTCTCATGTTAGGTAACCCCTTATATGTTTCCTTATGTTAAATTTTAGTCCTCTAGTCCATCAGATGCCGTGCTGTTTGTTCTATTATGTTTTCTTGTCTGTCATGTTACACTTCACTCGAATTATAGCATAAATGCATTATTTAGTGGAAGAATTGATGGGATGTGATAAGAAAAATGAACAATGGTGTGTTTTTTCTCTAATATCAATTGACTATGGTCCTATTTTGTCTTGTTTTCACATTTCTGGTTCTTTAATGCAATATAGTTAGTAATGGTTTATATCTATTTGAATTTTAGTCATTTTTAAGTAAGGCGGGTGCAATGCCAAAAACGAATGAGTTTCTTCTTAAGCAACTAATTGATACTTTGTTGGGTTATGCTGATGAGCACTATCCTTCTAACGATATGAATTTATTTAAAAAATTCGTAGAAATTTTTTATTCTCAAGCGCCTTATGACGACTTAAAGGTGCGTTCTAAGGCTGAGCTGCTTGAAATGGCTTCAGTAAGTTGGAAATTACTACAGCATCGAAAGCCTGATGAGATTAATCTTGAGTTGATAACACCTTCTAAATCCAAGCAGGACTGGTCATCTCAAACCACTATTCTTGCTGCATTATGTGCTGATGCTCCTTTTTTAGTCGATACGGTTCGCTTAGAACTGAACAAGCTAGATATCCCTATTAACCTTATTGTTCATACGGGTGGTATGGTGGTAGAACGTAGCTCTAATGGCGACTTGCAGGGTTGTGATTTCTTTCGTCGTTCTGATATTCATCATTCGATAGAGGCCCCCATTCTTTTTGAGATACAGCAAATTACTGATGATGTATTTCTAGGCTCATTGAGAGCACGTTTGCTCAGTGTGATTAGAGATGTTTTGCTAGCTGTACGTGACTGGAAACCTATGCGAGAGCGTATGGAGGAAGAAATATCCATCATGATGAACCCTGCTACTGTGCATAGGCCTAGTGACTCCAAAGAATCCATTGCTTTTTTAAAGTGGTTGCTAGATAACCATTTTATTTTTCTTGGAGCAAGAGATTATGTTGTCTTGGGGGAGGGTGATGATAAAGTTCTGCAATTAGTCTCTGGTTCGGGGTTAGGTGTATTGTTCGATGAATCTAATAGCCAAGTTCAAAGAAAATTTTCTCAATTACCCGCAAAGGCCGCCAAATTAATGCATTCAAGTGACCGTGCCTTAATGATTTCAAAGTCTAACACTTTATCAAGCGTTCACAGAGCTGGTTATACAGATTATATTGGTATAAAGCAGTTTGATAATGATGGTGTTTTAATTGGTGAGAAGCGTTTTATAGGGCTGTATACATCAGCAGCTTATCATTCTAGTCCCAATCAAATACCTTTTTTAGGGAAAAAAGTATCTGCTGTTTTAAAGCGTTCTGGTTTAAGGGAGCGTAGTCATGCAGAGAAAGAGTTAATTTCGATTCTGTCTACATTGCCTCGTGATGACTTAATTCAAGCTTCTGTTGGACAGTTATATCATATTGCAATGGGTATTATGCACATGCAGGAACGTAAGCAAGTGCGTTTGTTTGTTCGGGAAGATAACTATGGTCGATTTGTTTCTTGTTTGGTTTATTTGCCTCGAGAAAAATTTACTACTGAGCTCTTGCAAGAGATGCAATCAATATTGCTAGAAGAGTTTTGTGGGATAGAATCTAGTTTTTCTACGCACTTTGCTGTTTCAGTATTAGCTCGAATAGATTTTGTTGTTCGACTTAACCCCAAAGTGGCTATTAAATATCAGGTTGATGCAATTGAGCGAAGACTAATTAATGCAGTTAAATCCTGGCAGGACGAATTATATGAGGTATTGCATGACTCGAAATTAGTTTCTAAGACCCAAGGTCTAATTGGAAAGTATAAGCAAGCATTTCCTGCTAGTTATCGTGAGAAAAATACACCTCAGCAAGCTGTTGATGATATTTTTTATTTGGAATCCTTGTCAGATGATAATCCACTAGCTGTTGAGTTGAAAGTGTTCAATAAGGGTGTTGATACTGAGTTATCATTCAAAGTATTTAATATTCATAATACAGTAGCATTATCTGATGCATTGCCTGTCTTAGAGCACATGGGTTGTCGTGTTGTTGATGAGTACCCTTGCCAGGTTATCTTGAGTGATAACTCTGTTGTTTGGGTTAATGAATTTTCCTTGACGTGCTCTTATTCGGTAACACCTAAGGCTATTGAAAATTTCAAAGAAAACTTCTTGCGTGTTTGGAGTGGTGATGCTGAAAATGATCCTTTTAATGAATTAATTTTATTAGCAGAACTGGATTGGCGCCAAGTAAGTGTTTTGCGTGCTTATGCAAAATATTACCGTCAAACAGGAACAACATTTAGTGCAAATTATATGGCAAACACTTTAGTTGCTCACCCAGTGATTGCTAAGCGTCTTTTTCAGTTGTTTGATGCTAGGCTTAATCCTCTTAGTGTAGATGATGGGCTTCCCATAGATGCAGTAAAAGCAGACATAATATCCTTGTTAGATGATGTTTCTGTTCTGGATCAAGATCGTATTTTTAGAAAGTATATCAGCATGATTTTGGCTACTCTTCGAACAAATTTCTATCAAAAAGAGAATCATTCAAGCTGTACGAGTATTGTCTTTAAATTTGACTCGTCTATTGTTTTAGATATGCCACGCCCACTTCCCCAATTCGAGATATTTGTTTACGCGGTGGATTTTGAGGGTGTTCATCTGCGTGCTGATAAAGTGGCTCGTGGTGGGATTCGATGGTCTGATCGCGTTCAAGACTTCAGGGTAGAAGTGTTAGGTTTAATGAAAGCTCAACAAGTAAAAAATTCAGTGATAGTCCCTTCGGGTGCAAAAGGTGGATTTGTTATTAAATCTTCTATGGACGGTTGGAGTCGAGATGATATTTATCAAAAAGGTGTTAGTTGTTATCAGCGTTTTATTTCAGGCTTGTTAGATGTTGTCGATAATCTTCATGCTGGGAGTTTGGTGAAACATCCTGATACGGTCTGTTATGATAGTGATGATGAGTATTTGGTTGTGGCTGCAGATAAAGGTACGGCTAGATTTTCTGATATAGCGAATCAAATTGCTATCGATCGTGGTTTTTGGTTGGGAGATGCTTTTGCATCAGGTGGTTCAACAGGTTATGACCACATGAAAATGGGAATTACGGCTCGTGGTGCTTGGGTGTCTGCAGAAAGGCATTTTTTAGACTTAGGAATTGATATTACTACAACACCCTTTACCGTAATCGGTATTGGTGATATGTCAGGTGATGTTTTTGGTAACGGTTTGCTGATGTCTGGTAATGCGAAATTAGTCTGTGCTTTTAATCATCAGCATATTTTTATTGACCCAGACCCAGATCCAAAAATAAGCTACAAAGAAAGAAAGCGTTTGTTTAACTTGCCACGATCGAGTTGGTCTGACTACGACATTACGTTGCTCTCTAAAGGTGGTGCTATTTTTAGTCGTTCTCAAAAAACAATTAAATTATCGCCGCAAATCCGTAAGTTGACTGGTTTGTCTGATAAGGTGGTTGAACCTTCGCATCTAATTAAAGCTATATTGAAATCTTCAGTTGATATGATATGGAATGGAGGTATTGGCACCTTTATTAAGTCTGAAGACGAAAGCCATTTTGTTGTTGGCGATCCAGTGAATGACGCTATCCGTGTAGATGCAACTTCTGTAACCGCTAAAATGATCTGTGAAGGTGGCAATCTTGGTGTTACACAACGGGGAAGGATTGAATATGAACTTTGTGGCGGTCGTGTGAATACAGATTTCATCGATAACTCTGCGGGTGTAGACTGCTCTGATCATGAAGTTAATATGAAGATATTGTTAAATAGTGTGGTAGATAGTGGTCTTTTGAGTATGGATGAGCGTAATGCCTTTTTAGCTGATCTCACTGATGATGTTGCTGCATTGGTGTTGAGAAATAACTATGTTCAAAATAAAGTGATTAGTTTCGCTTCTCATTTTCAAAACATTGGCTTTACTATTTATATGAAGTATATCGATGATCAGGTTTCTGCAGGTAATCTCGATCTAGAGCTGTCTGGGTTGCCGAGTCAGGAATCATTGTTAGCAAGGCGTGAGTCTGGTGCTCTGCTGACTCGTCCAGAGATTTCTGTGTTAATGTCCCATAGTAAGATAGAGCTCACAAAAGCATTAATAAAGGAAATCCCTGATTGTGAATTTTCACTGTCTTCTTTTTCTGAGCGTGCATTCCCTATCGCTATGCAAAAGCAGTACGCCTCATTTATTGACTCACACCGTTTAAAGCATGAGATTATTGCAACTCAATTGGCACATCATATGGTGTCTGACTTAGGGATAGCATTTATTTATCATTTATGTCAGGAGTTGGATATTACTTCTCTTCAGGTTGCAAAAGCTTATGTTGCAGCCCATGAAATTTTTGATATGAGTCATTATAGTTACACGTTGGAGCAGTTAGATGGCGTGATCCCGGCCTTTGATCAATACGCAGCGATGTTAGATCAGTTTCGTTTTTTACGTTTGGTTGTTAGATGGTTTTTATCGAGGTATTCACATATTCATAATCCAAATGAGTTAGTAGAACTTTATAAGCCTTCTGTACAGCGACTTTCTGTTGTCATGAAAGATTTATTGATTGGAGAGGCTCGTGAAGCCTATGAAGCTTCGTATCAGTCTTTATGTGATTTGGGTGTTGGTGAAGAGATTGCACATACTTTAGTTCTTCCTCGACATTTGTTTCAAGCAGTTAACATAGTCGAAGTTTCCTTGGATGTTGATTGTGATATTGTCGATGCAGCAGTCGTTTATTTTTCCGTAAAAGACTACTTTCATTTATCTGTTTTGCGACAAATGGTATTTGATTTTTCGGCAGATAATCAATGGTTGGTTATGTCAAGGACCTCTTGTCTAGCACATCTAGATAAGGTAGAACAACTATTCACTTCTATTATATTACGATGCACATATTCATCATCAGAAGAAGTGGTTGCCAATAAAGTACATGTATGGACTGCGGAGCTATCAAGTCTGATAGGGCCCTGGTTGAAGCGATTTGATGAATTTATTAAGTTACCAGACCATTATTTGCCAGCTTTGTTGGTTATTATAGAGCAATTAAGGCAGTTGGCTGTGACGGAATATGTTAAAAATCCTGGTAAGAAGAACTTGCTGGTCATGAATTAATCGATCAATCTATTATAAGGAAATAAGCTATGACAACGAGTGATATAAAGCCCACAGTAGAAAACCAGATAACAGTTTGTTCTAGGTTTGTGGATGTTAAGGGTAGTCGTATGCACTATAGGGAAATAGGGCAGGGGGATCCTATACTTTTTTTACATGGCATGCCGGTGAGCAGTTTTTTGTGGCGCAATGTATTGCAAGCATCTTCTTCCCTTGGTAGATGTATTGCTCCAGATTTAATCGGGATGGGGCAGTCTGATCAGCCAGATATTTCTTACCGTGTGTTTGATCATGTTGATTATATAACTGCTTTTATTGAAGAGTTAGGTTTGCAGAATATAACATTGGTTTTGCATGGCTGGGGATCAGTTCCAGGTTTTGAATATGCTCGCTTGCATACAAATAATATTTCACGCTTAGTATTTTTTGAATCGCATATTCGTCCAACTGTTGATCCATCTATGTTGTCCTTACCAGTTCAGCAATTAAGTTCTATGTTGTTAGACCATGATGCTAGCCGC
>DMFG01000077.1 GCA_003450655.1 Coxiellaceae bacterium
TTATTGGTCTAATAGAAGTCATTAAAAAACAAGCGACTGTTCGCCGAGCATTTAAAATCATCAAACATCAGCTCAAACACAACCCGCCTGACCTTGTGATTTTAATTGACTACCCAGGATTCAATTTACGCATTGCACGATTAGCCAAACAAGCTGACATCAAGGTCTTTTACTACGCAAGCCCTCAAATCTGGGCATGGAAATATGGGCGCATTAATACCATTCGTGACACGGTAGATCACATGGCTGTGTTATTTCCCTTTGAAGAAAAGCTATATCATCAAGAGCAAGTCCCTGCCACCTTTGTCGGCCATCCTTTAACGGCCGTCGCAAAACCATCGATGAGCAAGGAAGATGCCTACGTACACTTCAACTGCAACCCGGCTCATCCCGTTATTGGGCTTTTCCCAGGGAGTCGACCTCAAGAAATCACCACGTTATTACCCATCATGGCAAAAGCCATACCCATTGTGGAAAAAACCTTACCTGACGCACAATGGCTACTACCCGTTGCGCCACATGTTGATACCGATCAACTCCGCCAACAGTTACCAGACCACGTACAACTTATACACAGCCACCTTTATGACGCCATGCAGATTTGTGATGCTGCCATGGCCGTATCAGGAACCATCACTTTAGAGTTGGCACTCATGCAAACACCACTGACCTTATTATATAAGACACAGTGGCTAACCTATCACGTTGGTAAACGCGTCATTCGCACCCCTTGGATTGGCCTATGCAACATCATTGCACAAGACACGATCGCCACCGAATACCTCCAACATGATGCATCCCCAGATAACCTGGCAGGTGAAATCGTTCAACTAATAACCAATATTAGTTATCGTGAAAAACGCTTATCTCAACTACAAGCGATGCGTAACAACCTAGGTGCCGGCGTTGATCATACACTGACTGCTCAATTAGCATTAGACTTACTCCCCCCTCAAAACACCCCCAACTGATCAAAAAATCCCACCCCAAAACTCGCTTGCACTCACCTGTCATTTCTGAAAGAATCCGTATGCATCTTGTCTTCACAGCATCAACATCAGGGAACAACATGGAAAATTTAAGGATCGGCGTCGTCGGTAACATTGGCGTAGGGAAATCTACATTAATCGATGCGATGCAGTTTCCACCCCTTTCCACCCAGCTGCTCAGTCACTTTCCATCAACCGATGGTGACGAACGCGTTCATAGCTTCCAAGAACATTTCAACCCCAATGTGCTTGATGCCTTTTACAAAGACCCGAAGAAACACGCTTTAATTGCACAACTTGAATTTTTTAACGGCCGCCTAGAACGCCAATACGAGATTGATCGAGCGCGCGGCATTGTTCTAGAAGATCGTACTATTTTTGAAGATTACCATATCTTTGGTAAAGCTCAGAAAATCATGGGACACATGAGTGACGTTGAGTTTGAAGTCTACCAACACAACTACAACCTGATGATGCAAAAAATTGAGGAACCAACACTGCTCGTTTATTTGCGCGCAGACATTGATACCATCATGGGCCGCATTCAAAAACGTGGTCGCGATTGTGAGCGCAGCATTCCTCGTGATTATTTAGAACTGCTCAACGGACTCTATGAAACCTTTGTTGCCAGAAACACAAATTGTCCCGTGCTTGTTATTGATGCCAGTCCTCGTGATGATCTAGACGCTTATTTACGTGAAACCGTTGACAAGATCTCATTAAAAATCAGAGAACTAGATCTTCGTGTCTGCACACCAGGTCTTCAATCCTGGGTACAACTCCCTGAAACAGAAGCAGCTATTCGTGCCAGTGAAGCTGAACAACGCTTGGAAGATTATCTGAAGAAAAACAAACGACTCATCACCGTTGCCGGTAATGTCGGACTTGGAAAATCAACCGTGACAGCACTGATGCAACGCAGCTTACGAATTGATGCGATTTATGAAAATCCTGAGAAAAACCCGTTACTGAATGAGTTTCTTAAAAATAAAAAAGAACATTGCTTTAATCTTCAAAAGCACTTTATCAAAATGCGTGCCGAGCAACGCTTGCGAGGCGCCAACAGCCCAACCAGTACGGTTAAAGACCGTTCACTAGCCGAAGATTTGCTAGTTTTTTGTGAACACTTTCATCAAGCAGGCTACCTGACCAGCAATGAACTCGACATGCTCAATACTGAGTTCTATAAAGCCAATAATTCACTCCCTTCATCAGACCTAATGATCGTCCTACAAGGTCGCCCAGAACTCGCATGGAAACGTATTCAACAACGTGGTCGCGCTATGGAAATTAAAGGTGGCTGGGAATTCTCTGACATCCAATCTCTCAACCGTTTTTATGGCACCTACCCTGACGATGTCAGAAAAACAGGCTTCCATAAAAAACCGACGCTTGAACTCAATGTGAATAAACTAGATTTAGCCAACCGTGTCCACATGGGGTATGTGTTTGAAAAAGTCTACGACACATTACAACATGCCTAGATAAGACTTAGCGATCCCGGTATTCGTTCTCGCTCATATCCTCATATAATAGTTGGATGAGACACTTTATCCAACAAACCTGGCAACGTTATTGTTATCACAGCTGCATTATGTGTCGAACAAAAACCAAGCAACCTCTCTGCGAAGCTTGCTTTCTCTGGTTACCACACCATACCCATGCTTGCTACCAATGCGGAAACCCGTTAAGCAGTCCTATCACCTATAATGCTGTTTGCGGGCAATGCCTGAGCCAACCTCCGGCATTTACTCGCACGGTAGCACCCTTTAAATATGAAGGTCATATTCAATCCTGGATCTTATCGCTTAAATTCAATCGATGTATTCGACAAGCCAAACTGCTTGCCAATCTATTTTCCCGACAACTTGAGAATCATTACAAGCACACAACACAACCCTCACTCATAATACCCATCCCCTTACACCAACAACGACAACAACACAGAGGCTACAACCAGGCACAATGCATTGCCTATCACGTCAGTAAAATAACAGGCATACCGATCAATGATTCATTATTAATACGACACAAACCCACTCAAGCACAAGCTAAAACCAACCTGAAACAACGCAAAAATAATGTTTCTAACGCCTTCCTGTGTGACAGCACGCCTTTTCCACAGCACATAGCACTACTGGATGACGTCATGACCAGCGGAAACACACTTAATGAGGCGTGTAAAACTCTGAAAAATGCCGGCGCACAACACATTGATAACTGGGTGATAGCTAGAAGCTATCGGCATTAGAGTAATGTGATAAAAAGCGCACTGACTATATAAAAATAATCGTGATAAAACGAATACATTATGCTGATCAAAAATTTATAGAACAAAAAAAATAAAAGTAAAAAATAAAATAAAT
>DMFG01000058.1 GCA_003450655.1 Coxiellaceae bacterium
TTTTCGCCAACACCTAAAAACTTAATGGGTTTTCCGGTGATCATGCGCATGGATAGTGCAGCACCACCGCGAGCATCACCGTCGGCTTTAGTTAAGATCACCCCGGTCAGTTCTAGTGTGTCATTAAAGGTTTTAGCAATATTAGCAGCATCTTGCCCCGTCATGCTGTCAACAACTAACAGAGTTTCAGTCGGTTGGCTGAGCTTGCTGATGTCTTTGAGTTCCTCCATCAGGGTGTCATCGATATGGAGACGACCAGCGGTATCAATAATCAATACATCAGCGAATTGTTGTTTGGCTTGTTTTAGAGCGCCTTTTACAATGGCTTTGGGACTTTGTTTGGGGTTGCTAGGGAAAAACTCAGCATTAATTTGTTGAGACAGGGTTTCTAGTTGATCAATCGCTGCAGGCCGATAAATATCTGCAGAGGTTAGCATGACCTTTTTCTGCTCTTTGTCTTGCAAGTGCTTTGCTAATTTGGCGGCCGTAGTGGTTTTACCTGAGCCTTGTAAACCCGCCATAAGGATAACGACAGGTGGTTGTGCATTAAGTGATAATTCACTATGAGATTCGCCTAGTAGGGACGTGAGTTCATCGGAAACAATTTTAACAAAGGCATCGCCCGCTTTAATTTGAGTGGTGGTTGTTTGGCCTAGTGCTTTAGCTTCGATATCCGTAATGAATTGTTTGACAACAGGAAGAGCGACATCGGCTTCAAGCAGTGCTTTTCGAACCGTTTGTAAGGTTTCTTTGATATTGCTCTCGGTGAGCTTTTTGTTTCCACGTAAACTATTGAGGGGCTGGCTGAGGCGTTCTGATAAATGATTAAACATGGGTGTCTCGTAGTGTAGCAACAAAATGAGGGTGCATTATAGCGCGTATTAGCGCAAGAGCAATCATTGCATGGGGTTGTAAAGTCTAGTGTGCTAGAATTGGGGTAATGATGCGCGGCATAGTATGAGGAGGAAGCTGTGGGTTTTTATGGGTTATTAGTGGTGGTGATGTTATTAGTATTAGTCTCAGCTTTTTTTTCAGGGTCAGAGACCGGGGTGATGGCAGTTAATCGTTATCGTCTCAAGCACTTAGCAAAGCAGGGTGATGTGAAGGCTATGCGTGTCAGTCGTTTGTTACAACGCCCTGATCGTTTGCTGGGTATTATTTTAATTGGGAATACGTTTTGTAACGTTTTAGCATCAGCGGTCATGACTTACTGGGCGATTACCTACATGCCAGATTTGAGCATGGTATTGGTGTCACTAGTATTAACCGCGGTGTTGTTAATTTTTGCTGAAACAGCACCAAAAACCTTAGCGGCTTTGTATCCGCAGCGAGTGGCTTTTGCTGTGTCGGCTATTTTAGCCGCGTTATTGAAAATCTTTTACCCGATCGTGTTATTAGTCAACGCTATCGCTAATTTTCTTTTGCGATGTTTTCAAGTGCGTGTCACAGGTCATGCAGTCGAGCCGATGTCGGCCGCCGAATTGCGTAGTGTTGTTTTAGATGCGTCAGGGAAGATTGCGCCAAATTATCAGCAAATGCTATTGCGTATTTTAGCATTAGAAAGTGTTACGGTGGCAGATGTCTTGGTGCCTCGTAACGAAATATACGGTATCGACTTAGACCGTGATTGGGGTACGATTAAACAACAAATTATTGATTGCCCGCATACCCATCTAGTGATTTATCGTGGTGATATTGATCATGTTGAAGGTATGTTAAATCAGCGAAAGGTGTCGGCATTATTATTGCAATCTGAAGTAACGGAAGAAGCATTGTTGTCTGTGTGTGAAGCGGTTTATTTTATTCCTGAGAGTGCACTATTAAATCGACAGTTAGTTCATTTTCAAGATCAGCAGCGTTCTGTTGGCTTGGTGGTTGATGAGTATGGCGACCTGGTAGGTTTGGTGACATTGCGAGATATTATTGAAGAAATTGTGGGTGAGTTTGTCTTGGATCCTGAGCAGGATACATTGCAAGTTAAGGTTCAAAAGAATGGCAGTGTATTGGTCGATGGTCGCATGTCTTTACGTGAACTTAATCGCCAAATGGATTGGTGTTTGCCGGTGGATGGTCCGAGAACGATGAGTGGTTTGGTGGTGGATTATTTGGAAATGATTCCGCAGCCTGGCGTAGGTTGTCGTATAGGCGGCTATCCTATAGAAGTTATGCAGATTGAAGGTAATATGGTGAGTTTAGTGTGTGTGTGGCCTGACTTAGCGCAGCATGATCTTCCTTCGTTGATATGACCCGATCGTATTCTTGTTCTGGCTTTAGTGTTTTAGAAATGTGTGTTG
Source organism: Coxiellaceae bacterium (assembly GCA_003450655.1). GTDB lineage: Bacteria > Pseudomonadota > Gammaproteobacteria > Coxiellales > Coxiellaceae > UBA9148. The sequence continues at coordinate 2,295 of DMFG01000058.1, forward strand.
TTTTGATCATGGTCTCTATCTTGGCTGGTCTATCAGCGCCTGATGTGAGTCAAATGGTTCATCATTTCGAATGGCGCATGGCAAGTTATCGGCTATTTAGTGCACTTCGCTTCACACGATTATCTGCGGTATCTCATCATCGCTCTGCTGCATTGTGTGCGTTAGATGTGCATGGCGATTGGTCAGGAGGATGGCAAGTACGTGATGCCATAACGTCTCATGTCTACCAGTATTACCCCGCTTTAAGTGCCCAGCTAATATTGCATTGGAAAGGTGGTTTTTTATCGCGCCAGTGTGTGATTTTTGATAGGCAAGGGTTTGCTTCAGGTTCTCAGGGCCGATTTGTATTATCTTCATCAGATCAGCGGGAAATGGATATCGTGGTGAGTCGAGGAGGTGGTGTTCGTCTTTCGCGCCCACCGCGTTAACGCTGAATCTTTAGCTGGACAGGGTGATCATAATCGGGTATTAAATGCTCCTGTCTTTTTTTGGTTCACTTAAGGAGTTGTTGCATGCGTATTATTTTATTAGGACCACCCGGTGCAGGTAAAGGAACGCAGGCACAATTATTGAGCCAGCAGCTGTCGCTGCCACAGGTCGCTACGGGTGATATTTTACGGGCAGCTGTTAAGGCGCAAACTCCTCTGGGGCAAGAAATTGAAGCGATCATGAAGGGTGGTTCATTGGTATCTGATGAGATTGTTGTTCAGTTGGTGAAAGATCGATTGGCGCAGTCAGACTGTCAGTCGGGTGTTTTGCTCGATGGTTTTCCGCGTACTTTGGCACAAGCTAAGGCATTGCAAGATGCGGGTGTTGAAATTGATTGTGTGATTGAGATACAAGTCCCAGATGAGAATATTATTGAACGTATGTCAGGTCGTCGTATGCATGCAGCTTCGGGGCGCGTATACCACGTGACACATAATCCACCCCGGCAGCCAGGTCTTGATGATGTGACGGGTGAGCCATTAATGCAGCGCGATGATGATCAAGAAGAGACGGTGAGGCATCGATTACAGGTCTATGCACAGCAGACTGCACCCTTGGTGAATTTTTATCGTCAGGTGAGTGAGTCGGGTCCATCAAAATGTGCGTATTTGCCTGTTGATGGGGTGGGTGCTGTGGATCAAGTGAAGCAGCGTATTCAGGCTGCGATGTCTGCTGTCGGAATATCTTTGTCTTCATAATGTGCTTGGCGATTGTCGGTGGTGTCATAATTTATTGAGGGGGCTCAATGATGTTGGTCTTAACAGAATCCAATTTTGATGAGGTTGTGCATAGTACGGAGTGTTTGTTAATTGAGTTTTCTGCTTCATGGTGTGGCCCTTGTAAAGCTTACGAGCAAGTTTTAGCAGAGTGTGAAAAAGCATTCCCAAACTTTACGTTTGCTAAAATCGATATTGAGGACCAGTCGGGTTTAGCTGAAGAGTTTCAGGTGCGTTCAGTGCCTGCC
>DMFG01000088.1 GCA_003450655.1 Coxiellaceae bacterium
AGTGAATTTGGCTGCACCTAAAGCACGCTCATAAACAAGCACTGCTGCGCTAATACCCTCGAACTAAAAAAGCATCATGACAATCTCAATAGCGTAAACTGTCTATCACGACGGACACCATCCTAAAATAATCTGTGAAAATTATTGATAAAAGAAAAAATCTCAAGCTCAAGAGGATAAGCCCATAAATTATAAAACGCTAATTTTAAAACAGGTTATTCAAACATATCTACTGATCATACTTCACAAGAAAAAATTCAGGACAGGAAACCTCCCCTATGAATTAAAATGCCCTATTAGATATGCGACAGCACTTGATCCGATGAGAGTTGCGTCAAACAATGACGATGAGCAAACTGGCAGGTACGTTTAAAACAAGGCTGACAAGGCAAGCTGAGAGAAACTATTTGAGCTTTAACGGATAACGGTGGAGTAAACCGTGGCGAGGAAGAGCCATACACACAAATCACTCGGCGCCCTAATGCACAAGCGACGTGCATCAAACCGGAGTCGTTGGCGACCACCAGATCAACCAGTGACAGTAAATCAATTGCCTCACCCAAAGTGGTCTGACCCGCCAAATCCATACAACGTCCCTGACACATCTGATTAATTTCTTTTGTAATCGCTTGGTCCTTCAATGAACCAAATAACCACACCTGCCAACCTTGATCCAATTGATGCTTAGCCACTTCTGCATAATGTTCAGCCGGCCACTGTTTTGCATCGCCGAATTCTGCACCTGGACACAGCGCCAATATAGACTGACCACCTTGATTGGCCATTGATAAACGATGCATTGCAGCTGTGGCATCTTGTGTGTGTAACACAGGATAGTGCTGTTGCGAAATATTAGGCTTTTGGCTTGGGTTAGCTAAAAACAATAAACGCTCCAACATGGTTGGCAGCAGTGTTTTATCAAGACGATGATAGTCATTCAACAAACCAAAACGCTGCTCACCCAAAAACCCTGTCCTGACTGCTATCTTAGCTAGCCAGGGAATAAGAGCAGATTTCCAAGACCCCGGAATAACAATGGCCTGGTCATAAGCTTGCTGCTTTAATTCATAGCCAAGCTGTCGTCGCTTTTTCCATGAAAACTCACCATGCTGAATATCATGCGTAATAGCCTCTCGCACACCTGGCATACGCGCTATGACAGGAGAACTCCATCGTGGCGCTAAAATATCAATCTGAGGATCCTGATAAGTCTGATGCAATGCTGCACATAATGACTGAGTCATCACCATATCACCGACCCAAGAAGGGCCGACAATTAACACCTTGGGAGATTCATTCGGAACTAACATGATTGAGACCTCGTTAAATCAGCACGCTGAGAATCATTATTAGGTATCATAGGGATTACTATCCTCACGACACTCAATCACCACAGGCAAACCTTTCAATTGAAACGTCTCTCTAAAATAATTCGATAAATAGCGACGATAAGAGCCAGGCATTGCACGCAGCTGTTTACCATGAATCACAATCACTAAAGGGAATCGACTACCAATATGCGCATAGCGACATTTCATCCTGCGACCTTTCACCAAAGGAGGCTGATGCACTTGCACCGCTTTTTCCAGTGCGCGTGTTACTTGAGCTGTGGGTAATTCTTGTGAAACAGAATCGTTAATTTCATCAATGGCATTAAACAAACACCCAACACCCGTCCCATGCAACGCAGAAATATGATAACGACGCGCAAAGGGCACGAAACTGAGTTGGCGATCTAATGCTTGCATAACTTGGTCACGATCGTATTCATCCATACCATCCCATTTATTAATCGCAATAATTAATCCTTTACCTAAATCACAGACACGACCAATGAGTTTTAAATCTTGATCAGTCAGACCATCGCGAGCATCAATAACCACCACCACAATGTTTGCATGCTGCATGGCTTGCAGTGTTTTCACGATAGAAAACTTCTCAATGACTTCTGATACTTTACCTCGACGACGAACACCTGCTGTATCAATCAGCGTATAGGTTTTACCTCGTCGTTCAAACGGCACGGGAATACTGTCACGCGTTGTACCTGGGTGATCTAATACGACGACGCGCTCCTCGCCTAATATGCGATTGATTAATGTTGATTTACCAACATTTGGACGCCCCACGATAGCAATGGGAATACCCGTGCAATCATCTGCTGTTAATTCTGAATGATCTGATTGAGGTAACACCTCCGTCATCACCTTTTCGATACCACGACCAATCGTGGCCGCAATCGCAACCGCTTCACCCAGACCTAATGCATAACATTCAGCAACCACAGCAGTGACATCATCACGATCCGATTTATTAATGACCACTCGAACTTTATCGGCATAGGTTTGACGCAAAAATAAGGCAATCTCTTCATCGGCTGTTGTGACACCATCACGAGCATCCACCATGAATAAAATCACATCAGCCTCATCCATGGCTTGATTCACTTGAGGATCAGTCATTTCTGTAATCTGAGGATGATCGGGCTCTGCTAAACCGCCGGTATCAATGACGATATAGGGTGATGGCCCTACCTGACCCTGACCGTATTGGCGATCACGAGTAACGCCAGGCATATCGTATACCAACGCATTTTTGGTTTTAGTGAGATGATTAAACAGTGTCGACTTCCCAACATTAGGACGCCCCACCAAAGCAACTACGGGCAACATGATGATAATCTCTATAAAAAAAGAGCGCCTAGTCTACCTGAATACAGGTAAAATTACAGCACTGGCAGCAATGCTTTAGTGGCCAGACTCACTTGCAGTTATTCGAATGAGACATTAAGGTGTTAGCACCCCATATCAGCATAATAAGGACCTGTCATGGATATCACCTTTCACTTCAATCTACCGCTAAATCAGCGACTTAATAAAGATAGCTTAACACTCACTATTCAACCCGAATCCACATTGCAACATGCTATAGAACAACTCGCCTCGACCTTACCCAGTCACACCCAAGCGTTGTTTCACGCAGAGGATGATTCAATGACCTCTTTTTTAGTCTATATGATAAATCAACAAAAAATTCATGACCCATCTCAGCATGCATTAAATGACAATGACCAGATCACTGTTTTATCACCTATAGCAGGCGGATAAACCCTACATTTAACTTTTCCTTAAGGTTTAAAGAGTATAATGGCCGTTATATTAACAAACTCTTAAACCACCAGGAAAAAAACATGGCTAAAAAACTATTACCCATTCTAATCACCACCACACTGCTAACCCCTCTAGCGACTCTTGCTCAAACGGACACCCCCAATGACAGCAAAGAAGCACTAGCCAAAGTACAAACACAAATTCAACATGTCGCTGACAGCATCCCGCAACAAATTCAAGCCTCACAAGCGACAACCAATGCGGCACTTGCCAAACAACAACAAGCTATACAAGAACAACTTGCACATTTACAGTCTGAGATTGAACAACTACAAAAACAAAACCAAACCTCAACAACAGGCCTACAAAAAGAAATTCAAGCTCTGCAAAATAAAGGGTGATTTCTCATCGCTGGGACAATTGTGAATATTACAGCCATCAGGTATGTTATCTTTTGATAACATCGCTTAAGGAAAAGGAAACATCTCATGAAACTCCCGCAAGCTGTTAACCTGATTGAAGTCGGTCCTCGCGATGGCTTACAAGCCTTAACTCCCTTTATTTCAACTGAGATTAAACTGGCTTTTATTAATCACCTAAAAGAAGCTGGCATTAATACGATTGAAGCCACAAGCTTTGTTTCTCCCAAGGCTGTTCCACAGATGAAAGATCATCACGCCGTTATGTCAGCTTTAGATCTGGATCAACACATCCGCTACCCTGTTCTTATCCCCAATCGTCAAGGTTTAGACAACGCTATTGATTGTGGTGTTAAAGATATCGCTGTATTCACAGCTGCATCAAATACGTTCTCTCAAAAAAACACCGGCATGTCTATCGCTGACAGCTTAACTGAAATAGAACACATCATTACGATGGCTAAAGAAAAAGGTATACGAATACGAGCCTATATTTCATGCATCACAGACTGCCCTTATGAAGGCAGCATAGCGTCATCTGCTGTAGAAGCTCTTGTATCCCAATTACGTCAATTGGGTGCAGATAGTATTGCGTTAGGTGAAACACTCGGCAAAGCGACGCCTTATCAAATTCTCAATGTCATTGATGCTGCCGCCAAACACGCTCCCATGTACTCACTGGCATTACACTGTCATAACACCTACGGGCAAGCACTCACCAATATTTATGCTGCTTTGCAAGCAGGCATCACCACCTTCGACGCATCAGCAGCAGGCCTTGGCGGTTGTCCATTTGCACCTGGCGCTGCGGGTAATGTTGCAACAGAAGATGTGGTCTACTTATGTGAAGGCTTAGGCATTCACACCGGCATCAACCTAGACAAGCTGATAGGAGCAAGTCATCCTATCCTGTCTTGCCTTGGACAAGATAATCGCTCTCACGTGGCGCAAGCCAGAGTATCGTGCCAATAAATCATTGCATCATCTGATGTATTCGTTATTATAAAAATCGATTAAACTCAAAACAGACTCACTCATGGATTGTGAGTCGCTAACATCTAGAAAGGAATCGAGCATGAACAAAACACCACAACTATTAACCCTATTTTTAAGCACCTTGATTGGCTGCTCTGTATCATTAGCATCAGATCAGGATACCTCTGTCAAAGTTTCTGATACTCAATACTCCCCTGAAGATGTAGCAGCCATACAAACGATTGTGCGTGACTACCTCATCTCCCACCCACAAGTGATCGCAGAAGCCACCATTGCACTGCGCAAGCAACAAGAAGAAGAACAACAACGTTTAGCCCAACAAGCTATCAAAGATAACATGCAAGCTCTGTTTCATGAGAAAGCTTCTCCAATGTTAGGTAACGCTAATGGGCCATTAGTTTTAGTCGAGTTTTTTGATTATCAATGTGGTTATTGCAAACACATGACACCCGTCATCAACACCCTCTTGAAAAATAATAATAACCTTAAAGTGGTGTTTAAAGAGCTTCCAATTTTTGGCGGTAACTCTGCAGTTGCTGCTCAAGCAGCACTGGCCGTGTATCAAATCAATCCAAAACAGTATGGCGCATTTAACAAAGCCTTATTAGCTCAAAAGAAACGCCTCACTAAAGATGGCATTATGGCCATTGCTAAAAAACAAGGGATTAATCTAAAACAACTTCAAACAGCCATGAACTCAAAGGCCGTGACTCAAGAACTCCAAAAAACGAAACAGCTCTCTCAAGCCATGGGTTTTTCAGGTACTCCAGCGCTGGTAATAGCCAATACTCAAACTGAGCAATTTGAAGTGATTCGTGGTGCGAGCTCTGCAGACGTTTTACAAGACAAACTGGATCAGTTACAAAGCTAGTTGATGATCTAACACTCGGTGCAGCCTATTGGGTTGTACCGAGATTTTGCTAAACGCGTTATCCATTATTCCAACCACACACTCAACCCATTATCCTGAATTGTAAAAAATATCGCTGCATTCAACTCAATAGTGAGGATCACTGAATACAAACATCGATATATCAGTAATACTAGAATATGCACCCATCAGAAAACCTCAATTACGCAACCTGATGACGAGAGCGATGCTTGGATGATCGATTTGACGATGCAGTTGATCGTGAAGCATGGCCAGAACGGTTACCTGACTGATTACTTGAACGTTGCGTTGAAGATCGTCTCGAAGATGCTCCTGATCGCGAACCCTCATTAGAACTTTGGCGT
>DMFG01000056.1:0-1452 GCA_003450655.1 Coxiellaceae bacterium
ACAATTACTTGTAATTACGATGGTGTGAATAAGTGGCAGACGACTATTCATGATGGTGCTTTTGTCGGTTCAAATTCAGCATTAGTAGCGCCTATAACAGTGGGTAGTGAGGCCACAATTGGTGCTGGTTCAACTATTAGTCGCGATGCGCCAGCAGGACAGTTGACGGTTGAACGTAGTCCACAAAAAACTATCTCTAGTTGGCAGCGACCGAAAAAACGTTCTGAAAAATTAGTTGAACCTTGATGGTTAGTGAGTAAACGTTGTTATGCCTGCCGGTAGAATTTATCAAGATACAGAACTTGCTATTGATCAGTTGTTATCATTAACTGAGGCGGCCTCACATTATTTAATGCGTGTATTACGCGTTCAGTCAGGTGATGGTGTTGTTATTTTTAATGGAACAGGTGGTGAGTATCAAGCAACCATTGAGGCGTTATCTAAGCGTTGTGTGACTGTTCGTTTGGTTGAGTTTCATCATGTTGATTCAGAATCGCCCCTTGAGTTGGAATTAGGACAGTCTTTATTACGTGGCGATAAGATGGACTGGGTGATTCAAAAAGCAGTTGAGTTGGGTGTTAGTGTTATTACACCACTATTAACAGAGCGAGTTAGTGTTAAGTTGCAGCCGGATCGATTACAGAAACGTTTACATCATTGGCAGGGTGTTGCTATTAGTGCATGCGAGCAATCAGGACGTTGTGTAGTCCCTGTTGTTCGTTGTCCTGTTGATGTATCAGTATGGGTTAAGTCATCAAAAACACCTGGATTTATAGCCTCTCCCCAGGCAGAGGGTTCGTTACCTAAGACTATAAATAGTACTCAGGCGCGAGTTCTGATTGGTCCTGAGGGTGGTTTATCTTCAAAAGATATAGAGCATTGTCAGTCGGATGTTTGGTATCAGTTTTCTATGGGTCCACGAATTTTAAGAACTGAAACAGCAGCGATTTCAGTAATGACAATAATGCAAATGCAATGGGGTGATTTGCATTAAGGTAAGATTACGTTAATAAATTGAATCAATGCATAATGCGTGTTAGAGTAATTTCACTTTTGAATTGTAATAGGTTCTCTCAAGGACCGAGAAAGTTCTATGGATGGAGCTTCTGGAAAGGAACTCCAGAGTCAGGGGGGTGAATTTATTCACCCCTTTTTTATGCGCGCGTATTTTTTAGGTTTAAATCTTCCGCAAAGAGTAATGGATTATTATTTTTTTATAAAGAATCTGAACACCGTTAAAAAACTTTTTAATAGGGTTGGTGAATACTATTGCTAAAGATAAAAAGAAAGTTTATCTGTTTTATGGTTATTGTTGTGTTATTCCTTGGGTTATGAATTCGGGGTAGCTAGCGCTCTTGTTATATCTATTGCCTCAGTCGATTTCAAAGAAGCTTAGTTTGTATAACATACCATTTAAGACTCTAAAGATTAATCAGTGTTAATCAGTGTTAA
>DMFG01000056.1:1771-3461 GCA_003450655.1 Coxiellaceae bacterium
TAATCAGTGTTAATCAGTGTTAATTCGTTGATGGCCTGTCAGTCTATATATGCAATGTTAATGTCGCTTGAGTTGAGGTATTTTGATATTAGAATGCAGCACACCAAGTGCATAATATCCACAAGAAACCTTAAAGCAATATTAATTATTACTAATGGGTGTGGTTTTCAATCGACTTGCTTTTTTTTGAACAAAGCCAGTGCTACATTGTTTCTAGAAGGTAATCATTCATAGGAGGAATGCGATGGGAAATCCTAAATTAGATGATTTTTTATTGTTCTCCAAAGTGGTAGAAATGAAAAACTTTTCTAAAACTGCCGAGCAGCTGGGTATGGTGAAATCCATGATCAGTAAGCGCATTAGCCGGTTGGAAAAACAATTAGGCGTTCGCTTATTGCATCGAAGTACTCGCAGTATGTCACTAACGGAATATGGCGCAACACTTTATGAATACACGCAACGTATAGAAGAAGAAGTGAATGATGCTGTAGAGGCTATGACGCTCGGTCAACATCAGCCTAAGGGACGTTTAAAAGTTGTCGTTCCTCATAGTTTCGGTGACTACTACCTATCTCAGTTAGTGGCTCGGTTTGTTGAACAGTTTCCTGATTTGCATGTTGAGATAGAATTGAGCGCAGGTTTCCCAAATTTAACGGATTCAGGTTTTGATTTGGCAATTCATGTTGGAGAGCCACCTGCAACCAATGATATGTCTAAGCTCATTGGTTGGCATAAGAGTGTTATTTGTGCGTCAAAAGATTATTTTAAACGCAAGGGTACCCCCACCTCAATTTATGATTTGCAACACCATAATTGCTTAGTGCAGCGAAATTTACCCAATGGTAATGTTTGGAGTTTTTCATTCCAAAAGAAAAAGCATCAGGTTTCTGTGAGTGGTAATTTTGTTTCTAATAGCCCTCAGTCATTGAAGCATGCGGCTATGAGTGGTTTGGGTGTAGTAATGTTGCCTGATTATATGGTGAAAAATGAAGTGGCTGACGGCGCTCTTCAGGTTATTTTTCATGATTACTGCCCACAAAATATAGGCCTGTATGCTGTATTCCCATACACGAAGCATATTTCACCGAAATTACGTGTTTTTCTTGATTTTTTATCTAAAAATCTCTAATTATCTTATATTAATCATAGGGTTGTTGGGTATGCCTTTTAGGTCGTATTATGGTATAATATTGGCCCAATGTGCTGGAGTTGTAGCAACTCCGGCTGGTAAATTTTTAAAGAGGTTACTGTTATGACACAATTATCATCTTCTCATAGTCAATTTGGTGTAAAAAACGCCGCTTTATCTCAGTTCATGAGTAAGGTATACACCTGGATGACATTAGGTATTTTGCTCTCTGGTTTGGTTGCTTTTATCATTAACAGTCATGCTGGTCTGCAGGCAGCTATTTTGTCTAATCCTGTTGTGTTTAATACACTACTGATTGCTCAGTTGATCTGCGTTTTAACCTTCGTATTTATTCAGCAACGTTGCAGTGTAAAAACGTCGATCTTGTTGTATTTAGCATACTCTGCTTTAACGGGTGTTACTTTTGCGGCGATCTTTTTAATCTACACACAGCAATCCATTGCGTCCGCATTTTTAGCCACATCAGGTAGTTTCTTAGGGTTAAGTCTTTATGGATACACCACGCAGCGTGACTTGGGACCAATTGGCACTTTTTGTTTT
>DMFG01000202.1:0-387 GCA_003450655.1 Coxiellaceae bacterium
CAAATTCAACAAGAGCAGGAGAAAATTCTTGCATTGTCTGATACAGAAAAACAGTACGAAGAAGATCGTTCTCGTTTAGAGCAAAGCAAAGGTGCGATTGAGCAAGCCTTATCTGATGCGCGCCATGCTGCTCAAGCGAGTCAATTGCAATTTGAGCAGGCGCAATCAAGAATTACGCATCAACAGCGACAATTAAGTTTGCTTGAGCAAACCATTGATCGTGAAAAGCGCCAATTAGAACATGTCTCTCAGCAAAGAACTCGCCTGCAAGAGCAGCTTTCTACTACGGATTCTCCGCTACAAGGTTTTCAAGCAGAGTTGCAAACATTGTTAGATCAGCGTTTAGTCGTTGAGAAGCAACTGCAGCAAGCGGAAAATCATTTACAA
>DMFG01000202.1:687-9030 GCA_003450655.1 Coxiellaceae bacterium
AGCAAGCGGAAAATCATTTACAAGGATTGGTAAATCAATTAACCGAGTTAGAGCAGAAGCGTAGTCAGAAAGATAAGCGCTATAAAGCCTTGCAACAATCATTGCAAGCTAGCCAGGTCGAGCATCAAACATTAACTGTTAAACAGGCTGCCTTATTAGAGCAGTTGACAGCGTTGGGTCATCAGCCTCAGGAGCTTCTCAGTACAATGACACTGCCGGTTGACTTGCCTGCTATGCAAGAGGAGTTGGAGCGTGTTCAATTACGTATTGAGCGTTTAGGTCCTATTAATTTAGCGGCAATTGATGAGCATGCTCAGTTGAGTGAGCGCGAGGTTTATTTAGATCAGCAGCATGCAGACTTAACGGAGGCGATGGGAATTTTAGAAGGTGCTATTGCGAAAATTGACAAAAGTACTCGTTCAATGTTTCGTGATACATTTCAGGCGGTTAATCAGTCCTTTTCTGAATTATTTCCTTCCATATTCGGGGGAGGAAAGGCTTGTTTAGAATTAACAGAGTCAGATTATTTAACGACTGGTGTTCAGGTAATGGCACAGCCACCAGGAAAACGTAATGCAACTATACACATGCTGTCTGGTGGAGAAAAAGCCTTAACAGCCATTGCTTTGGTGTTCTCCATGTTTAAATTAAATCCTGCACCTTTCTGTATTTTAGATGAGGTGGATGCCCCATTAGATGATGTTAACGTTGGGCGTTATTGTAATTTATTGCGAGCGATGGCCGGTAATATTCAATTTTTAGTGATCAGTCATAATAAGGTGACAATCAGTATGGCGGATCGTTTGTTAGGTGTCACTATGCAAGAAGCAGGAGTTTCTCGATTGGTGTCTGTGGATATGCAGGCAGCCATTGAGATGGCTGAAGTATAATCATCAAGGAGTCTATGATGGGATTGGTTATTGGTTTACTGGTAATAATTAGTGTATTGATTGTTATGATACTAAGGATGGTGTTAATCCTGCCTTCTAAAGGTAATCAGCGTCGAGTTAATCGACGCAAGCGGAAGTCATTATCGCGTTATTTATCTGCGTCTACGCCGGCGGAAGAAGAGACGGTTATGCGTCAGGAGCCCCAGTTATCGCAGTCAATAGATAATGCTGAGCCAATCCATCAATCAGATGAAAAATGTTCCGAGCTTAAAGAAGTTCCAGACAGTGCTGATGCTGTATTAGGGCTAACACCCGCTGCTTCGTCATCTAGCGAGCCTATTGCTCCAACTACTGCGTCAACAAAAGCATCTGTTGAGTCTCCAATCATTACGATGATGTTATTTGCCCCGAAAGACAGACCTTATGGTGGATATGAATTACTGCAAGCATTATTGTCTAATGGCTTACGCTATGGGGATCAGCAAATTTTTCATTATTATCAATCACAGCAGCCAGATTCTGGCGTGCTGTTTAGTTGTGCCTCTGTTGTTAACCCCGGTACGTTTGATTTACCTAATATGGGCGGTTTTTCAACACCAGGCTTAGTCCTATTTTTCGACGCACAGTCCGTTAAAGATCCTAAACACGCGTTTGAACAGTTACTACAAACCGTTGATGGTATGGTGGATGATTTGGGTGGTGAGGTTTGTGATTCTCATCAGAGACTGTTCACTAAGCAATCATTATTGACTGCTCATCGTGAATTGGATCAATATTTACAAAATTGTAGAACTCCTGATTTATTTGCTACTTCTGAATATTAAGTAGAGTGGTAACCATGTCTGTTGACCATGATCGTTTGATAGCATTGCGAGCTGAATTGCTAGAGCATAATCGTCATTATTATGTTCTAGATTCGCCTATTATTTCCGATGCTGAGTACGATAAATTATTTCAAGAGTTAGTGGCAATAGAGGCGCGTTACCCTCAGTGGGTATCTGATGATTCTCCGACACAGCGTGTTGGTGCAAAGTTAGCGGAGGGAGCCCAACCTATTGAGCATCGCGAGCCGCTGTTATCTTTAGATAATATCTTTACACAAGAGGCATTGGTAGCTTTTGATGAGCGGATTAAGCAGCGATTACGTGATGAGGGGTCCATTTCTTATTGTTGTGAGCCAAAATTAGATGGTTTAGCTGTTAATTTACTTTATAAAAAAGGTGAACTGGTCTCAGCAGCAACGCGAGGTGATGGCCGTGTTGGTGAAGACGTGACGCATAATATACGTACATTACGTTGTATTCCATTGCGACTTAGTGGGCAACAATTTCCAGATTTAGTTGAAATTCGTGGTGAAGTGTTTATGCCAATAGAGGGATTTAACACACTTAATGAAACCGTTATGGAGCAGGGGCAAAAAGGTTTCGCTAATCCCCGTAATGCTGCAGCAGGTAGTTTAAGGCAGTTGGATGCTAAAGTAACAGCAGCTAGGCCTTTATCTTTTTATGCTTATGCTATGGGTTATGTGAGTGATGCATCACAATGGAAGACACACAGTGATAAGTTAGAGGTCTTAAAGGAGTGGGGAGTTCCTGTTTGTCCGTTGAATCAGCGAGTGGACACAGTGGAGGCCTGTTTTTCCTATTATGAATCTATTCTTGAGCAGCGGCAGAAATTACCTTATGAAATTGATGGTGTTGTGTATAAGGTAAATGCGCTTAGTCAGCAGCAAGCATTGGGGTATGTTGCTCGTGCGCCCCGTTTTGCTATAGCTCATAAGTTTCCTGCTCAGGAAACCACAACAGAGGTTGAATCAATCGATTGTCAGGTTGGTCGTACAGGTGCTGTGACTCCTGTGGCACGGTTGAAGCCTGTCTTTGTGGGTGGTGTGACAGTCAGTAATGCCACGTTACATAACTTTGATGAGTTAACCCGAAAAGATGTCCGAGTGGGTGATACGGTTGTGGTGCGTCGTGCCGGAGACGTGATTCCAGAAGTGGTCTGCGTAATAGAGAGTCAGCGCCCGCTTGGTACAATATTACAAACTGTGCCTTTGAAATGTCCTGTGTGTGACTCAGATGTGATTAAATTGGAGGATGAAGCTGTAGCCCGGTGCATGGGTGGCTTGTATTGTCAGGCGCAACGTGTTGAATCAATTAAGCACTTTGTATCTCGTAAGGCCATGGATATTGATGGTTTAGGTGATAAGTTAATTGATGTGTTAGTTGAGCGGGATTTAATTAAACATGTAGCAGATTTGTATCGGTTGTCACAAGATCAGTTATCCGCACTGCCGCGTATGGGGAAAAAGTCAGCTGCTAATGTGATTGCTGCCATTCATCAGTCAAAACAACCATCCCTTGATCGATTTATTTATGCCTTAGGTATTCGTGATGTTGGTCAGGCAACCGCACAACAACTTGCCGATCACTTTGGTGATTTAGATCGAGTTATTCAAGCTGATTCGATTTCATTAGAGGCTGTGCCAGAAGTGGGACCTATTGTTGCTTCTCGAATTTTGGCGTTTTTCTCTCAGTGTCATAATGTTGACTTAATCAGAGATTTATTAGATGTTGGTATTCAGTGGGTATGGGAAAAAAAGGCTAAGAGTACATTATTTGCTGGAATGACTTTTGTTTTAACAGGTACACTGGAAGAGATGACGCGCGATGAAGCGAAATCAGCGTTGTTAGCTCAAGGAGCTAAGGTTAGTCAAAGTGTTTCGAGTAAAACGGACTACTTAGTTGCTGGAAAGCAAGCAGGATCAAAGTTGGGTCGTGCTAAAGCCTTAGGCGTTCAGGTACTTAGTGAGGCTGAATTAAAGGTTATGTTGCAAGGAGGTCACAATGGATAATAATAAAAGTCGTTTTATGCAATTTGCTCATGAATTTTGGGGGCAGCAAGATGTTTCTGTCATTGGTCGATATGTGCAACCAGATTGTGTTATTCATACGCCTTTGACCATGGCTTATGGCAGTATGACATTGCAGGAAATTGCTGAGAAGTGGTTTCAAGCGTTTCCTGATTTATTACTTTTTTTTCGAGATACGATTGCTGAAGATGATCGAGTAGTCTGTCGATGGCGTGCAAAAGGAACGCACCTGGGGAGTTTTTTTGAAACACATCCGACACATAAAGAAATCAGTTTTGTAGGAGTGACTATTTGCCATTTTAAACAAGGGATGATATCAGAGTATTGGTCCTTAATTGATATTCATACAATGTTAAAGCAATTGGGCGATTGTCGCTCTTTGTCAGAAGTGGTTGATTAAACCTGGGGAGGGCAAGGTTATGAGGCAGCAAGATTTGCGTGCTTTCAATCATTGGGGCATGTTACTGGTTGTTGGTTTAATCCTTATTGTTTTAGGTCTTACTGCTGTCGCTTTACCGAAGCTATCCACTTTTGCTATATTTAAGGTTATTGGTTGGGTGTTGTTTTTAGCGGGTTTTTTTCAATTATTTCAATTAATAGGCGCTAATATACAAATGTGGGAGCGGCTCGGCTCGTTGTTAATCTTGGCGCTTTTTTACGCTTTTTTGGGATTGTTTATTATTTTGTATCCCGATGAGGTCACACAGCTGATTTCTACCATTTTAGGGTTATTTTTCTTTGTTGCTGGCCTGGTTAAATTATTTGTTGCTTTTCAGCTTTACCCTTCTCGTTATTGGCATTGGGTGCTATTGACAGGAATTATCGGTGTCATGATTGCTATTTTTTTATTCACTGTTTCTGCAAAAGTTGAAGCGAATTTGCTAGGCTATTTGGTCGGGTTTTATTTACTGTTACATGGAATTAGTCTAGTATTTTATGCTTCGGCATTACGCGGATTAACTAAGTAAAAGCTAAATCAGCTATTAGTTTCTAAACAGGCACTGATAAAAGTATTTAAAGGCTCATTAACACTTTTCTACAACATCAATAATCTAATGATGATAGGTTCTTGAGTGTTATTGCTTAATTAAAAATTAATAAATGATTTTTTTATGTTTCATAATGCGATCAAGTTATTGTTACAGTACTCTAATAGTGCAGTTTATTGATTTTATTAGGCAAGGAGGCCAGTCTGATGAAAAGGAATATTTTATTACTACGTTATATGAGCGCTATTCGATGGTTTTTATTAATCATGCCAGTGATTTTTTTATTTTATCGTTCGCATGGTTTATCCTTATTTCAAACTTTTTCAGTTCAAGCTTTTTTTTCGTTATGCGTGTTGTTATTTGAAGTTCCTACGGGTTATTTAGGTGATCGCTATGGTTGGCATCGTTCATTATTATGTGGTTCATTAGCAGCAATTCTTGGTCTATTTATTTTAACTTTAGCATCTAGTTATCTTGTGTTTTTAGTCGCAGAGTTTTTTATGTCAGTAGCCTATTGCCTATTTTCAGGTAGTGATTCAGCATTGCTCTATGAATCTCTATTAGAAGAGGATCGTGAGCATGAATATCTCGGAGAGGAGGGGCTATTACTTGCTTGTGGTTATGTGAGTGAGGGTGTTGCTGCTGTTCTTGGTGGTATATTAGCTTTTATAAGCATAAGGTTGCCTTTTATCATGAATTTTGTCGTTGTATTATTGCTCATTCCTTTGTCACTAGGTTTAGTTAAGTCATCATCGCATAATACGCGTTTGAGTAAAGGTCTTGAAGTGGAAGGGGTGCGTCGAATTCGGCAAGATTTCTCGACTATCTTTCAATTCATTCAGCAAGAGCCTGTGGTAAGATGGGTGGCTATTTATTCCGGGTTTATTGGTTTTTTAGTGTTAGCCAGTGCTTGGTTGATGCAGTCATATTTTAAATTAACTGGTTTTGAGCTGTACTATATTGGTGTTATTTGGGCTCTGATGAATTTTTCACGATCATTGGCGGCTAGCTGGGTTAATGTCATTAATTATCGTATTGGTACCAAGCAGTTGTTTTTTATTATTCCTTTTGTGATTGCTTTTGTCTCATTCATTATGGGTATTTATGTTTCTTTAATTGCTATGTTATTAGGGCTTCTCATCCAAGTTGCAAGAGGTTTTCAGCTACCGTTGGTTTTTGCTATGATTAATAATAGAACGCCCTCAGACATTCGTGCTGCTGTATTAAGTTTTGAAGGAATGATGATGCGAGTATTTTTTGTTGTCATGGGGCCGGCTTTAGGTTTGTTATGTGATATTGAGTCAATTCATGTGGCCTTTTATACGATTAGCTTGCTATCGTTACTGGGCGGTGTGATTTTGCACTATAAAATTCAATACTGCTTACAAGCCCATGATATAGGTGCTCCTGTTAATTGAGGTTGCTCTAGGGTTTTATTAAACGGTAAAGGATGTCTTCGTATAGGGTGGTTAATGTGTTGAGATCATCAATATCAACATGCTCATTGACTTGGTGAATACACTGGTTTATTGGCCCAAGTTCGATTATCTCACAACCGGTTTTTGCAATAAACCGGCCATCAGAAGTGCCGCCATGTGTGTTAAAGCGTGGTGCCTGTTTGCACGTGTTTTCAATGCTGTCATGTACGGCTTGGGCCAGGGTGTTGGGTGGGCTAAAAAATGGTTGACTGGCGTGCTCCCAATCAATGTGGTAGTCAATATCATATTGATTCAGGGTAGACTCAATTTTATGTTGTAGATCTTCTGCTTGACTAATAGGGCTGTAGCGAAGGTTGAAATCGGCAGTTAACCTACCCGGGATAATATTCGTTGCACCTGTATCGGCATGGATGTTATAGATTTGAAATGAGGTGGCTAGAAAATATTCACTATAATCATTCCATTCGAGTTGTGTTAGATGATCAAGCGCTTTGAAACTTCTGTGAATCGGATTGGTGGTGGTGTGTGGGTAAGCAATATGACCTTGTTGGCCTTTTACAGTGAGCTTTCCATAGAGTGATCCTCGGCGTCCTATTTTAACATTGTCGGCGATATGTTGCTCACTACTAGGTTCGCCAACGATGCAATAAGCTATATCTTTACTGTGTTGCAGTTGTTGGATGAGGTGATTAGTTCCATCTATGGCGTCACCTTCTTCATCGCTAGTGATCATGAATCCTATAGATCCTCTGTGATGGGGGTGTTTTTTTATAAACCGCTGGCATCCAATAATCATTGCGGCCAAGCCGCCTTTCATGTCAGCGGCTCCTCTGCCATAGAGTTTATTATTTTTAATGGTTGCTTGAAATGGTGGTGATCCCCATTGGCGAATCTCACCAGGAGGGACTACATCGGTATGGCCGGAGAAAACAATAAAAGGTTGATTGTGTTGACTGTATTCTGCCCATAAGTTACTGGTTTGATTCTTGGGGTGACGTTCTATGTGAAATCCAGATGCTGATAATTGATGGGCAATGAGATCCTGACACCCATTATCACTGGGTGTGATAGATTCGATATTGATGAGGGCTTGGGCAAGTGACAGTGTATCTGTGTAAGTTTTCATGCATCCCTTAGTAGTTCATTGATCGATATTTTGCCGCGAGTTTTTTCATCAACTCGTTTAATAATAATGGCGGCACTTCTATGGTAGCGGTCTGTTTTTCCAGGAAGTGTACCTGGGATTACAACAGAGCCTGAGGGTACTCGGCCATAGATGATTTCATCATTTGCGGTATCGTAAATAGGTGTGCTCTGACCGATAAAGACACCCATTGAAATCACAGCGTTCTTCTCTACAATCACGCCCTCAACAATTTCAGATCGTGCGCCAATAAAACAGTGATCTTCTATAATCGTTGGGTGGGCATTAAGTGGTTCTAGAATTCCCCCGATGCCAGCACCGCCAGAGATATGAACTCCTTTACCAATTTGTGCGCAAGATCCGACTGTGGCCCAGGTGTCTATCATGCACCCACTATCTATATAGGCGCCGATATTGACAAAGCTAGGCATGATGACAGTTTGTTTTCCAATATAAGCACCATGTCGGACACAGGCTGGAGGTACAATGCGAACTCCGGCTGTTTCCATTTGCGACGCAGGGTATTGGTTATATTTTAGAGGTACCTTATCAAAGAACTGATTGAACCCAGGCATGATGCTATTTTTTGTCGTTTTAAAAGAGAGCAGTATCGCTTTTTTTAGCCACTCATGAGTGATCCATCCTGTAGCGCTAGGACTTGCGACACGTAATGTGCCTTCATTGAGGTGGTTTAATGCTTGATTAACGGCATCCTTCAGTGTGAGAGGGGCGTTATCTGCGGAAAGTTCCTGGATATGATTAAAGTTTTCGTTAATGATTTGTTCTAGCGCTTCCATGGGGTGTCCTGTGTGTTAGATGGTGTGGTTTGTTTTGTTAATACACTGAAACTATGGCAAGAAATCTAAATGAGAACAGTTGAGTTGTCAACGATCAGGCATGTTCTTAAAAAGTCAGTGAATGCCAAGATAAATGATTGACGCCAGTCAATTCGCTCAGTATGATTGCTGACTTGTTTTAGATGGCATATCGGGGTATAGCGCAGTCTGGT
>DMFG01000202.1:9421-10717 GCA_003450655.1 Coxiellaceae bacterium
GCGCCTGTAGCTCATCTGGATAGAGCATCGGCCTTCTAAGCCGAGGGTAGCAGGTTCGAGTCCTGCCGGGCGCGCCATCAATTGATTGGTGGAATGCCTGCGCAAGGTTCTTCAAAACATGGTGGATGTAGCTCAGCTGGTAGAGCCCCGGATTGTGATTCCGGTGGTCGCGGGTTCAAGCCCCGTCATCCACCCCATTTCTTGATACCAGATATGGTATCACTATATCCTTTTATGTCCATTTTTTCACCTTATTTGGTGTCAGGAATTTGCTTTATTCCATTTTGTTTTAGTTGATAGCGCGCTGGTTTTAAAACTAAAAATATATATTATTTGCTTTATTGCAAAAGTTCATGGAGAATTATTCCAGGGTGTCTACAGGGATTGGTTGAGTCATGGAAGCATTGATGACAGAAAGTCAGCTGCATGTTGAATTATCACAAGATAAGCAAACACTATATTGCCATGGCGACTGGTTGATTAGGCAAGCTGTTATCATCAGGCATCAAATTCAGGGTTTGCATATAATTCCTGAATCCGTGTCGTTTATTGATGTCTCTGCGGTTTCGTTTCTTGATACTTCAGGTGCATTGTTGTTACTGGAGTTTAAAGCTGCACATTCTGCTGATGGACACAGTTGTGAGTTGGTCGGTGTTTCAGATCATCTACAGTCATTATTAGATTTGGTTGAAGAGGAGCGTATTGCCTCTCAGAAAAAAACTATCTCTGCTCACCCTGAGCATAATGATTTTTATCTGATTGGGTTGAATGCAATTCGTCGGTATCGTCAGTGGTTGAGTATTCTCGCTTTTATTGGCGAACTCTTGATAGTGTTATGGCAAAATCTATCTCGACCTTTGCATCTTGCTTGGCACTCTATTGTTGAAAATATAGATCGAGCTGGTTTTAGGGCGCTACCTATTATTGGTCTGATGTCTTTTTTGATTGGTTTAGTATTAGCTTATCAGCTGAGTACTCAACTACAGACGTATGGTGCAGATATTTTTGTTGTTGATATAACAGGGATCGGTATCTTGCGAGAGTTTGGTCCTTTGATTACAGCTATTGTTATGGCCGGTCGGACAAGCACTTCCTTTGCAGCTTTAATTGGAACCATGAAGATCAATGAGGAGTTAGATGCGTTAAGTACTATGGGTATTACTCCTATGTCATACTTAATTGTCCCTCGTATTATTGCTACATTAGTGATCATGCCATTGCTGGTTGTTTGGGCTGATATTTTTGGTATTTTCGGCAGTATGTTTATGTCTAAAGTAACGATGGGTATCAGTTACG
>DMFG01000156.1 GCA_003450655.1 Coxiellaceae bacterium
TGGATCACTAATAGATCACTGCAAGTCACATTAATACAATGGCACAAAGCGTTTGGTTTGTGTGTCTTAGTCTTTACCATGCTACGAATGATTTGGCATGTAGTCAGTAAACACCCTGCACTACCCGTCAGTGTGAGTAAGGTAGAAGCTTTTTGTGCCAGGGGTGTTCAGTGGTCAATGATGACAATGACACTGCTGCTCCCTTTATCGGGTTGGATCATGTCAACAGCATCGGGTCGAACAACATCAATTTTTGGTCTATTCTCTCTGAAAGCACCGGGCGTTAGTAAAGATGCACATGTTTCTTCGTGGATGTGGGTAGCGCATCACTGGGGCGCATGGGTGCTTATAGGATTAATAGCACTTCATATTGTTGCAGCTTTTTGGCATCATTGTGTGAATAAAAATAACATCCTTAAACGCATGTTACCGAGTCGATGATGCAGAAAGATTTATTTGGTGTTGCAATACGACATTCATTAGACGCAGTTATCTTTTACATTGGGAAATTAATATGGCAATTATACGTTCACTGATGGGATTGGTGATCATTTCATTGTTCTGTCTGATAGTTTATTATCAGTACACACAAAAACATATGGCCTACTGTACGGCAAGCGATTTAAAGTTATACCCAGTTGCTATTGCATACCCTGGCATGTCACAGACTCATACAGCCTACGCTTTAATCAACCATAGCAACCGAAGCTGCCGTATTGCTCGTACGCCATCATTTGAGCAAACAGCGACAAGCACTTCGCCTGATAACATCATTCTAAAGCCTATCACTAGCACGAAACACCTGACATGGAAAAAGATCCCTTGGTTTTCCGTGCATGCTAATAGTGCATGCTCTAGTATATTAAGCACCCTCCCTAAAACGATACCGATTTACTTTTCTCATGGTCTGAAGTTACCACTCCCTGCTCTGGGCTATCCATGTGAGCCTCATATCGGCAAACCACTCTCAATCGGCTTAACTCAATGGACACAAGCTAAACAATGTCGTCACAGCAATAAACAACACCTTATGAGCGCTCATGTGTTTTTATCTGATAATCTACCAATTAATCTGGGTGAAACTTTAGTGTGTGATTGATAACTGAATGAAATCAATCAATACAAGAAAAGCACAAACCATCTAATTGTTCATGAAGCAGTCTTGCCTTAGATCAATGTCTTTTATATCAAAATTGATAGCATGGAATATAATCACGATATTTGAGGACAACTATGCATTTAATGAGTTTTTTTGGACAGCGCAAGGCTAAAGGAAATATTCTATATTTAACTGCCTTGTCGGGCGAAAAGCAAAGCTTTATCCAGCATATTGATGCGATTTCATCTGAGAAATTATTTAATCACTTACTAGAAAACAATCAATCCTCTGAAACGGCATGGCATACAGCAGCTTACCATCAACAATCAGGAGGCTTTAGTGCTCTTTTGCAGCGTCTGAAAAATAACAACCATATTAATAGTGATCACTGGATGAAGCTAATGAGTCATACCGATCATGATGGAAATACTATCCTGCATAGCTCTATCAGCAATGACTCCAGCTTGGAGGATCATCAGGACTTAAATATATTACCTGGGGAAAAAGAAGCGCTGATTTGTGGTAATAACAATGAGAATTTAATGCTACTGTTATCGAGTCTCTTTAAACTAAAAATCGTTAGTCAGAAAGATTGGCATGACCTCTTATCAATCAAGAATAACGCTGGAAAAACCGTATTACATATCGCTCTAAAGGAGCAGATACCCATCAAACATGTTATCACTATGTTTAAGATTATCGGTAAAACACACTTATCCAACCTACTCTGCCAGCAGGATAATGATGGGTACACCGTCATGGATTATATTGCGCAATATTGCCATAACACCACAGACTTATCGAGCCTCATTGATGCTATAGACACTAATACATGGGCCTGTATTCTAGACTGGCAAATTAAAAAATCGTCATACATGTCGGTATTACATCAAGCAGCTCACTGGCAGCATAAAGAAGGTTTTAAACTATTTTTGAAGAAACTGACTCATGAACAACGTCGGGTCTTATTATTAAAAAATATTTCTGATGACAGCGTGATTGATATTGCAGCTCAATACCAGGAATTACCGATACTGAGCGAGATAGGTCAGTTGTTTAGCTATAAAGAATTATTCAAAATTGCTTATCATTATACAGCACAGTCAGAAGATCTAACTCCATCTCATCCCAATGATTGTCAGTCAGACCTAAAAACACTTTTTAAGAGCAGCAACATTATTAGCATTATTACATTCTTAAAATATGCCGATGAATCAGATAAAAAGAGTGACAAGTTAACTCAAGAAATTAATTTAGCGATCCATGAGTTAATCAACAATCCTACTGACCCAGGCAAAAGCCATTTACTTCATCTACTGCATCAGAAGATGGCCTCATGCTGTTCAATAGTAGGTGGTTTATTTAAATATAATTATCTTGAACCGGCCATTATTGGTCTTCTAGAGCAGAGATGCGATATCCCACAATGCCACACGGTCGTAACAGTGAATACTTCGCGATCATTATAGGCAATTAATCAGCTAATGAGCGGCTGGGACCTATAAAATAGATCATAAAAAATAGGATAGACGCTAAACATAACTGAGTGATAGGCAATGGTATTATTGTGGTTACTATAAGGCTGCTGACTATCATGCTCAACACAGATCCTAATATGTTCCTTAAAGCATTCAATATTGATGTCGCTGTTCCAAATGCCTCGTGGACTACATTCATAGCACTACTCATGAAACTACCAATCAATAGACACAGCCCGAAAGTTGCTATCGTAATAAAAATTGTGAATGCTAACCACAAGTCAGGAAAAAAATGCATGGCTATTATCATAGCAATATCACTGATAGAAAAGATCCATAGTCCAAGACATTGAATAAAATGAGGGGTTTTTTTAGAGCTTAAATATCGCAACGTTAAACTTCCAATAATGATAGATATAGCATTGATGGCAAACAAGCCGCTGTAAGTAAATTTACCAAAATGGTAAATCGACATGTAAATTAATGCTGCGGTACTAATATAGCAAAAGGTTGCAGCGAAACTACAGGATGCGCAAAGCGAAAGAGTAAGAAATTGACGATTTTTAAGGTGTAATTGATATTGTTTAATGATAGAAGAAAAACGGACACGCTGATTAATGGATAATGTCTCAGGTAACCACAATACAACAACAAACATGACACAACCATAACTGAATAAGAAATAAAAAATATTTTGCCAATGCTGGTCTTGCAGTAAGCATGAGCCAATTAAGGGGGCAATCATCGGCGCCAACATCATCATGGCTATAATACTAGCAATCGTGCGCGTTAAATGCTGACCTGAATAGCAATCACGCAGCATTGTAAAAGCAACACCTACGCCAGCTGAATCACCGATAGCTTGAAAAAATCGCCAGGTTATTAATGCGTTAAGATGAGTGCAGAACGTGCTAGATAAAGTAGCAACCATATAGATAATGAGACCTATCCGAATAATCACTTTTCGGCCAACCACATCAGATAGAGGCCCCCAAACT
This sequence comes from Coxiellaceae bacterium, assembly GCA_003450655.1. Taxonomy (GTDB): domain Bacteria; phylum Pseudomonadota; class Gammaproteobacteria; order Coxiellales; family Coxiellaceae; genus UBA9148. The sequence continues at coordinate 3,576 of DMFG01000156.1, forward strand.
AACATGCCTAGACCAAAGCCTAATAAATAACTCGATATACTCCATATAACATGCCCCTCTGACTCATGAAAAAATTGAGCCATCAGGGGAACGGCTGGTGTGTATGTATCAATTGCAAAAGGAGGTAAGGCCGCTAGAAGCGCCAAGACAATTAGAAACCAAGGTGACGTCGTTGATAAGTATTTCAAATCATAATCCCTTGGAGACGACGTGAGGGTATCGTAGCTGACTATCAACAGTAATTAATAGCCAAAAGTTAATCGCTATTGGTAATAGACAGAAGTAAATCAGTAACGCACCAGGGATATTTAAGTGATATTGAGCTAGCCATATCATGTGGCCACTACTGGGTAGTGAGATAATAACGATAAAAACAAATATCGTGTAAATAATACCTGCACGAATCCAGTTTTGCCTGACAAAATAGCTACTAGCGATGAGTGATTGTTTAAACGATAGATCTTGAAATGCTAGTAAAGGATAGAGAAATAACGTCAGTAAATAACTTCCTACCAAAACAGTGGCCAGCAATAAGACCCATATAAGTGTCACCGTTTCGCTGACATCAGAATGTAGCACCCAATAGTTCCATGCGCATGCTGGAATGAGAAAACACAAAAATATACTTGTCAAATTGAGCCAATATCGCAGAGGTGGTAACGACCAACCCTGAGCGTTGCTATAAGATTGATGACCTCGACAAAGCATGGCATTTAATAATAAATAACCCACCAGCATATAGAAAACACTCAGTATTAGTTTAGCTATCTCATCAGAAACACCGGAAGTTAATTGAGTTAACTGAGTACACACGGTAAAGAGTATAATAAGGGGCCATAAATATCGTGCTGTTTTTAGTGACTTTTTTATCGCTAGTAAAAACAAGCCTTGAGTGTCTCGTGGCTCTGACGGGTAATTGTTGATTTGGCTCATATTGATTCGCGCTCTTTCGTTGGGGTAGAGTTTGGCGTTAAATGCTCCCAGCCAGCTTTTGGTTTAAAGCGCTCGCCATAATCATGACTTAAACGCTCTAGCTGAGCAACGACGTCTATAACGCCCCGCGACTTAGCATAATGTATGGGGCCGCCACGAAAAGGCGCAAACCCAGTTCCAAAAATCATCCCAGCATCTAAAAGGTCTGCATCATCAATGACTTCATGATGCAAGCAAGACACTGCTTCGTTGACCATAGATAATATCAGTCGATCAGTTAAATCGGGGGTTTTAACTGACTCACTGGATGATGAGGAAGCGTTGTGGACTTTCTTACCTTGTTTATAGGTATAAAAGCCCTGCCCTGACTTAACGCCCAAATAACCATCTTCAACGATTTGACGAAGTTTATTAGGGACAACGCCACCGATGGACTGCGCTAAAATTTCCCCTACGGACAAGCAGACATCTAAGCCAACCGTGTCAGCTAATGTGATGGGCCCCATGGGCATACCAAAATTTACAGCTGCTTGATCAATATGTTCTGCAGGCACGCCTTCTTCTAGCAGCGTCATGGCTTCCATGAGGTATGGAATTAAAACACGATTCACTAAGAAGCCAGGTCGACTACTGACCACCACAGGAGAGCGTTTGATAGCTGCTACAAATGCAGCAGCTTGCTGGGTTAACTCTGGTTGAGTTTGATCGCTTTGGACAATTTCCACCAATGGCATTTTAGCAACCGGGTTAAAGAAATGAATACCCAATAATCGCGACGGGTCTTTCATGCCCTCAGCGATACGCTCTAGCGGAATGCTAGAGGTGTTACTCGCTAGCAAAGCATTGGGTTTAGCTTGCACCTCCAGCTCTTGAAATAAGGACTGCTTAACCGCTAAATTCTCAAAAATAGCTTCAATAATAACATCAGCATGAGCAATACCATGGCCTTTGATATCTGGTTGCAGACGATCTAAAGCAGCTTGAATTAAATAAGGTTGTTTTAAACGCTTTTTGAAAAGACGCCCTGCTCGCTTCATTGCAGGCTCAAGACGTGACAGTTCCTGATCTTGCAATGTAACCTGAAAACCTTGTAATGCACACCATGCAGCTATGTCGCCTCCCATAGTGCCAGCGCCAATCACATGCACAGTCTTTGGCTTGAAAGACACGCCTTTAGCAATTTCTTTCATTTTAGTTTGCAAAAAGAAAACACGGCCAAGGTTTTTGGCTGTATCAGTGACTACCATTTTACTGATAGAGCGAGCCTCATTAATCATCGCCTCGCCATCGACACCATCTCTCGCCCAGTTATCCACCACTGCATAAGGGGATGGATAGTGATTACGATTGACTTGTTTTTTAGTCAGCTGTTTGATGAGCAAGCGCTTTATTGTTGGTCGAATTAGGGAATGATTAGATAAAGCGTGCAAGCGACTTGGGCGCTGAGGCTTTGGCGTACGTAATACATAATGGCGAGCAGCATTACGTAATTGTCGCTTAGGAACAGCTTGATCAACCATCCCCATACGCTTGGCTCGTTTTGCAGATACCGCAGATCCGGGAAGAATAATACCCATTGCTGGTATTGCACCAATTAATCGGGGCAAGCGAATACAGCCTCCCCATCCTGGATGAATACCCAGTTTGATTTCGGGTAATCCAATTTTTGTGCTCGCAGCATCATCAGCGATACGGTAACGACAAGCCAAAGCTAACTCATAACCACCACCTAAACAAAAACCATTAATTAAAGCAACCGTGGGTATTTTTAACGCTTCTAATTTATCAAATACCTGTTGGCCATAGCGAATCCATTCAAAGAAATCTTCTTCGCCCTGGCACTGAGAAAACTGCTTAATATCTGCACCTGCGATAAAACCTTTCTTTTTAGCTGATGTGATGACTAACCCTTTAGATGTTAGAATATCGCTATTGTCTAATAAGGATTCCAGTTCTTTAAGGACGTCTTGACTAATCGTATTAATCGCTTCACCGTATCGATCTAGAGATAACCAGGTAATGCCCTCGTCGTCGATAGTATATTGCCAATGTTGTTGTTCACTCATGATGATTCCTTTTAACTAATTAACTCGTTCTAATAATGCAGCCCCACCGATACCTCCACCGATACATAAGCTAGCGATACCACGATGTTGTTGTGTGCGCTCTAATACTTTAAGCGTATGTAAAACAATACGCGCACCACTTGCGCCAACAGGATGACCTAAGGCAATAGCACCACCATCAATATTTAAACGAGCTTGATCAATGGACCCGAAGGCTTGATCAAGACCCAACTCTTGGCAACAAAACTCTTCTGACTCCCATGCTTTTAAACAGCCTAAGGCTTGTGCTGCAAAAGCTTCGTTAATTTCCCAGTAATCTATGTCGCTGACCGATAAGTTATGTCTTTTCATTAACGGCGGAACTGCATAGCTAGGCCCTAAACCCATTAATTGAGGATTACAACCGGCCCAGTGTGTATCCACATAGCGACCAAGAACAGGGAGTTGATAACGCTCAACGGCCTCTTCACTTGCCATTAATAAGACAGCAGCACCATCACTCACTTGAGAACTATTAGCTGGCGTAATAGCACCAAATTTTCGATCAAAGGCAGGTCTTAATTTAGCTAAGGTGTCTAGTGTTGTATCAGGACGAACTCCATCATCATGATCATACAACCTTCCTGAGGCATCAAAGATGGCCGATAATTCTTTTGAGAAATGCCCTTCTGACTGTGCCTGTGCAGCACGAAGCTGACTTTGCATCGCAAAACTATCCATATCATGGCGTGTGATTCCATAACGGTAAGCTACTTCTTCTGAGGACTGCCCCATATTACAATTACATAAAAAATCAGTTAAACCATGTAGCAAGCTAATGATAGGTTTTAAATAGCTAGGACGAAGCTCTTTCAAAAGAGCGAGTTTAGCCAGTACGGTTTTTGCTTTTCCAAAACGAGCAAGCCAATTAACAGTCTCAGGTTGATATAATAGAGGCGCCCTGCTCATGGTTTCAGTACCACCTGCTAAGACTAATTGCGAGCGGCCAGTGGCAATATTCTGATAGGCTGCATCCAATGACTGCATACCTGACGCGCAATTACGTTGCACTGTCCATCCAGGCACTCGATGACCACAACCGATGCGTAGAGCAATAATACGCCCTATATTAGCTTCATTTTCACTGGGTATCATACAACCCATAATGACTTCATCCAGTGTTTCAGGAGCGACATGGTGTTTAGTTAATAACGACTGACTAGCTTTAGTCGCCAGATCGGATGCTGAAAATGGACCGCGAATACCGCGAGCCTTTAAAAACGGTGTTCGTGCACCATCAACAATATAAACCGGTTTAAAAGTGGTATTCTGCATGATTAAATCCTTTCATCTATCTTTTCTGAGTGAGGAGCATGAGCTTGTTTTATTGTTTGCCAAGACGAACAACCCATGTGTTCAAAAACATCCACAGCACAAGCTTGCTCCCTTAGGTATTCACAGGTCATCAATGTTTCATATTCAGCTTGTGTAATAACTGCTTGCTGTTGTGCTTGCCGTAACGTCTCTTCGCGTGTTTGTGCGCGGTTTATCTTTCTCGACCTAATCGCGTGATCCACTTTATCAAAAAGTGCTTGGTTTTGTAAGATGCTTTTAAAGGCTCGCTCAACTCGATTTATTGGCTCGTCAGGTAATCGACCAACATAACACAATGCTGCAAGCCGCTCTCTATCTGATGTATCCATCTGCATCCAATCGGCAAGCTCATGACTAAGCTGATCTGTTGGCTGATGAAAAGGTTTACCCCAAGGAAATAAAGCGCGAAGCACCACACGCGCAAGTCGTCTTTTAGGGAAATTTAAAGTGAGCTGATCTAACGCATGATAGGCTTCAGATAGCGTAAAATCACAGGCCCAGCGCATCGCTACTGTTTCGCTTGAATGATTATGATCTTCATAAAATTTTAACACGCATAGTGTTAAATAAAGGTAACTAAACGCATCACCTAACTTAGCTGAAATAGATTCTTTGATCTTAAGATTTTTACCTAGGGTCGCTAGGGTTAACTCTGATAATAGAATTAACGCCGTACTTAATTGAGCCACACCACGGCAATAACGCGTAATACTCCGTCGACGCTTAGGAGAAGGGATGAATCGACCGCATGTAATACCTGCCCACACCCCTCGCAAGGTTTGGCTTATTATAAAGGCTGTATGCTTCCAAAATAACCGATCAAAATCTTTAAGTGCTGTTAATGGATTGGATTGATGGGCTGCTTGTATGGCAGGCTTCAGGAAAGGATGTGAGCGCAACAGACCTTGACCAAAAATAATTAAATTACGAGTCATGATATTAGCACCCTCTCCCACAGTGCTAATGGGCTGACCATTGAAAACATTAGCTAAAAGATTACGTGGCCCCATTTGAAGACCATGACCAGCGTGGATATCCATTGAGCGCAATAGCACCTGGCGACTTAATTCGGTGAGGTGATACTTACTCATTACTGAAGCCACAGCGGGTTTCGCCCCTTGAACAACAGCCTCAGTTGTTAAGTGACGAGTTGCTTCGATAATATAAGAGTACCCTCCTATTTCAGCCAATGCTGATTTAATTCCTTCGAAATGACCAATCGGTCGATGAAATTGCTCGCGGATACGAGAGTAAGCACTGGTTAATTTAAAGCATTGTTGGGCAACTGCAGAAGACAGCGCTGGCATAGAAATACCACGGCCTATTGATAAGCATTCCAGTAACATCATCCAACCTTGATTAGCTGAGGATAATGAGCCCAAAACTTGAGACAGGGGCAAAAAGACATCTTGGCCTGATAAAGGACCGTTCATAAAACCCAGCGACATAGGCGCATGACGAGCCCCGCGAGTAACTCCAGGCGTGTCATGAGGGACAAGCACCACTTGAATACCTAAGTCTATTGTTGTACCTAGCAACTGCTCTGGATCAGAAACTCGAACAGCCAAGCCAATTAACGTTGCAATAGGAGCTAGTGTGATGTAACGCTTCTCCCAATTAAGCCTAAGCCCTAGCACGCGCTCACCCTGATAATGGTCATAGCACACGACACCTGTGTCCGGTAAATTCGCAGCATCACTGCCTGCATCGGGACCGGTTAAGGCAAAGCAAGGAACTTCTTGCCCTGAAGCTAAACGCGGCAAATAACGTTCTTTTTGTTCCAGTGTACCGAAATGATGTATCAGTTCTGCAGGGCCTAATGAGTTAGGAACCATCACCGTGTAAGCGGCACTCACACTACGTGTTGCTACCTTTGTGACGATCGCCGAATGGGCTGCTGGTGAAAAACCTAAGCCACCATATTGAGGATCAATCTCGATACCCCAGAATCGTTCTTGCTTAATGTAATTCCAAGCCTGCTCAGATAAGTTTTTTTCTTCATGACAAATTTTCCAGTCATCCAATAATCCGCATAAGGTTTCCACCTGGTTATCAATAAAATGCTGTTCTTTCTCCGTTAAGTGTGTAATGGGTAAGTCAAACAAAGCGTCCCAGCATAGCTCACCTGACAACAAAGACCGCTCATACCAATGCCCTCCAGCGTCTAATACCGCTTGTTCTACTGGTGAAATCTCAGGCTGTTGTTGCTTAAACCAACGCAATAAATGTTTAGTAAAGATAGTTTGGCGCAACACCGGCCAAGTAAACAACATAACAGCCATGATCCAGATCACAGCCATCACATAAACCGCAGTTGATGAGAGTTGGCTATACCAGCCAGCACAGACTAGAGCAGCAGATATTATAGCGCTGCTCCAAATTCCCGCTAGGCGCTTATAAAAACAAAATAGCGCAACAAATAGTACAATCATCCATAATAATGCTTCCATCGTGTCATCCTTAACTGTAACAAAAAAAATATTCGCTTAAGGCATCATAAAGCGAGTTTTTCTTTAAGGAAAGAGGCTACTGCACGAACGCCTTCAATGTTACCTCCAGTTTTGGAACCTTGTAATGCCTGCTCGTGCTCGCCTGGTATATCTAAATGCATCCACGAAGTTTCCTGTGCAACAAACTTATCTAAAAAAAGTGCTGCAGTAATGGTGCCGGCCTGTCCGGTTGTTGAGCAATTTTGACAATCTGCGATTGTACTAGTTAGCATGCTGTTGTAAGGACGATGTAAAGGCAATGGCCAGACTAAATCATGCTGCTGTATTGAATGCTGCTGAACTTCTACGGCAAGAGGACTCTGATTACTAAATATTGCGGCATAATCAGGCCCCAATGCTACTCCTCGTGCTCCCGTTAAGGTAGCAAAATCGATTAAGTAATCGGGTGATTCAGTGCAGGCCTCGAAGAGGACATCACATAAAATCAAACGACCCTCTGCATCAGTATTATCCACTTCAACTGAAATGCCAGCACGGGTTTGCAAGATATCTCCTGGGCGATAACTCGTATTATCAATAGCATTTTCGACAGCAGGGATCATTAAGCGTAAGCGAACTGGCCACTGTTGCTGCATAATCACGCGAGCTAGTGCGATAGCAGCAGCGCTCCCCCCCATGTCTTTTTTCATCTGACGCATACCGCGTGGTGGCTTTAAATTTAACCCACCAGTATCAAAGCATACACCCTTACCAACCAAGGTAATTTTTGGTGCATCTTCATCACCCCAGGTGAGATCAATCAAACGAGGGCCTTGTTGTGCACCCTTCCCTACCGCATATAATGCTGGATACTCTTGTGCCAACACATCACCTGATGTGATATGCAATGTCGCATCACACTCTTCAGCGACATGGCGAATAGCTTGTTCTAAGTCAGCAGGTCCTAAATCAGCACAAGGTGTATTCACTAAATCTCGACCTAAAAAGATGCTGCTAGTCCATGTGGACAAGCCATCATAGTCAATGTGTCCTGGAACAACCATGACAGCATGTTCTGATGGAGCGTCTTGATATTGATCAAATGAATAAGACCCCAACCCCCAAAAGAGATATGTCAGGTATTCCTCATGAGAGCTTAGATCATGTGAGGATAAATCGAATTGGTACTCGCCGGGCTGCAATTGATGTGGTAAAGCTGTTACAGCCATCCAATCAAAAGATAGACCCAAACCAAATAAGATATAATCTAACCCGCCATCTTCTGCTGGAACAAAGCATAATTGCTTAGCTTTTGCAGAGAAGCCTGATTGCTTAACCCATTGTTGTACTGAGGCCGACAACGATTCTGAAAAGTGACCCCACTGATCGCTCGTCAATGGCAGGATGCGAATGGCGTGGTTAGATGGTTCGGATGCTGGTATAAAAATATCTGACATGTTTCTCTCGTTCTTAAACTGAATAGGCGGCATAGAATAGCAAACTGGGCTTCATCTGCCTATAGGCAGACTGAGGCATCGTATTCTTCTGGATATCCTTAGCAAACTTGCATACAATGCCCGGCTGATTATTGCACAAGCGGGCCACTTATCATGAAAACTTTGCACATTAAAACGTTCGGCTGCCAAATGAACGAGTATGACTCCGGTAAAATTGGCGATGTTTTAAACGAATCTCACCAGCTTACTCTATCTGACACACCAGATAACGCAGATGTTCTCATTTTAAACACCTGCTCAATTCGCGAAAAAGCACAGGAAAAAGTATTTTCCGACCTAGGTCGCTGGCGCAAAATTAAACAGAAACGACCCGAGGTCATCTTGGCAGTAGGCGGTTGTGTCGCGAGCCAAGAAGGTAGCGCGATTCTTAAACGTGCACCTTATGTCGACATAGTCTTTGGTCCTCAAACTTTACATCGACTTCCCGCAATGGTCGAATCGGTAAAGAAAGACCGCCAATCTAAAGTCGATATTAGTTTCCCAGAAATTGAAAAGTTCGATCGACTGCCTGAGCCTCGCGCTAAAGGTCCAACGGCTTATGTTTCCATCATGGAAGGCTGTAGTAAATATTGCACCTATTGTGTGGTCCCCTATACACGAGGAGAAGAAATAAGCCGACCTTTTGATGACGTCATCGCAGAGTGTATGATGTTAGCTGCGCAAG
>DMFG01000065.1 GCA_003450655.1 Coxiellaceae bacterium
AAGCTTAATAGTCTCAGTAGTGTCATTTCAAATCCCATGCGAGCCGTAGGGGCTAATGCGCAATCGCGTCGACCTAGGAGGGTGATTTGATAATAGAGTTGAGTTTGTTCAGCGCTTAAGGATTGAGTCCATTGCGTGATCTTGTTACAGCTATGTTTGCCGGGTACGGCATGTTCCATAGCTATGGTGTGAAATCGCTCTAAAAGGTCAGCGAGTGCCTGCTCAAAATCTGCCCCTGTGCTAGCTAATGCTTCGCTAGACGCTAGGAGCGCATTGGCATCTTGATGAATTAAGGCGTCGATGATGTCATTAAGAGCGCTTGGATCAATTAGGCCTAGCATAGCCTGTACGTGGTCAACACTGATATGTCCGTTACCATAAGCAAGTGCTTGTTCCAGTAGACTGAGAGAGTCTCGCAAGCTGCCTTTAGCTGAGTCAGCTAAGAGTGTTAAGGCTTCTTTTTCAAAGGTGTGTGATTCTGCTTGTAATATAGTACTGAGGTGTTCGCTGATCGCATTGGACGATAGTGGGGTTAAATGGAATTGTAAGCAGCGTGACAGGATAGTTGCCGGTAATTTTTGAGGGTCGGTGGTTGCCAAGAGAAATTTAACATGCTCAGGTGGTTCTTCTAGTGTTTTGAGTAACGCGTTAAAGCTGTGCCCTGATAGCATGTGGACTTCATCGATTAAGTAAATCTTATAACGACCTTTGCTGGGTGCGTAGTGAACTTTTTCGAGTAGATCGCGTGTGTCTTCCACTTTGGTTTTTGATGCAGCATCAACTTCAATGAGGTCAACGAAACGATTGGCCGCAACTTCTTCGCAGTTAGAGCAAGTGCCGCAGGCCGTAGAAGAAATACCTTGTTCGCAATTCAGTGATTTTGCAAAATTACGAGCAATGGTTGTTTTTCCAACGCCTCGTGTGCCAGTAAATAAGTAGGCGTGATGCAGTTGATTATTGTTTAGGGCATTTTCGAGGGCTTTTAATGTGTGTTGTTGGCCTACCACTTCATTGAAGGTTTGTGGTCGCCATTTGCGTGCTAGTGCTAGATGTTGCGATGTGCTCATACGAATCTCATGCCTTGTTGCAAGTTTATAGTGGTCGCCAAACCAGCCACACCTCGGCGCTCGAGTCCATTACTACCGTTGCTCCCTTCCGGGCCTGGCGGGGTTTGTAATGTATCGCCGCGAGGGGACCGATTTGGCTCCCAACTCTTGGCGGAGAGAGAGGGATTCGAACCCTCGGTGCGCGATTAACGCACACTCACTTTCCAGGCGAGCCCCTTCAGCCACTCGGGCATCTCTCCAATCAACCATCGTTCGTGGTGCCATAGGGTAAACTAGAATACCCCGAGAAGCAATTCTCTCTTTGATAAAATACTATCATTGCCGATGGTTGATTTTGTTGTTTTTTCAATCAGATGGGTAGCATCTGTGGTTCTACAGAGCGGTCTTTGCTTGTACTATTTAAATGCTCTGTATATTACCCCCCATTTATAAAATAGTTCTGTATCATACCTTGCCTTTCTTAAGATAACATTAAGAAAAGGCTTTAGTGTTGTTTTTTATGAAAGTTAGTGCTGAGATTCTTTTTTTAGCCAAAAAATCAACCATATTTAATGTTTACTTAAGGTTGAGCTAATGTTGGGGTGGTATAATATTAATAGTATGATGGGATAACAACTCGTCAATGTGATGATCGTTGTGCTAGTATCGCCACAAGAAATTTAATCGGAGTAAAACATGTCTCACGAAAAGTCGCAGTCAAAATATTTAAATTGGACAAATATCTTGTTCTTCACCATTAACACCTCTGTGAGTGTTGTGGGTACTATATTGTTGTTGATGTATGGCACTATTCACAGCGCTACCTGGATATTAGCAATCATTACTTGGTTCTTATTTGGTATGGGGGGTATCACAGTAGGTTACCATCGGCTGTTTTCACATAAAACATTCAAGGCAAAGGCTCCTGTCCGTTTTATATTGTTGTTATTCGGTGCCGGCGCATTTGAGGGTAGTGCTCTCGAGTGGTGTACTGATCACCGTGATCACCATCGTTATACGGACACCGATAAAGACCCTTACAGCATTAAGGGTGGTTTTTGGTATGCGCATATTGGTTGGATCTTTACATTAGACCCCAGCACTCGCAACTACGACAATGTCAAAGACCTCCAGGATGACTGGATGTGTCGTTTTCAGCACCGCTTTTTTGTTCCTATTGCGATCTTAATGGCTTACCTGATTCCTATCGCGATTACCTGCTTGTGGGGAAGTTTTTGGGAAGGTTTATTAATTGCTGGCCTCCGAATTGCGGCACTTCAGCAGTTCACCTTTTGCATTAACTCTGTCTGTCATATGTTTGGTGAGAAGACGTATTCTACGAAGCAATCGGCTCGAGATAATTGGTTTACTGCACTGCTAACTTTTGGGGAAGGTTATCATAACTTTCACCATCAATTTCCTTTAGATTATCGTAACGCATTACGGTTCTACCAGTTTGATCCCTCTAAATGGACAATTTACACATTAAGGTGTTTAGGATTAGCTTCGGATTTAAAGCGTGTGAGTACAGCTAAGCGCTTACGTTATAAAATGCAATTTGATTTCAACCAAATTAAAGCCATGAAATCTAATATCGGTGAATTAGTACAACCCTTGTACGACAAGGTCAGTTCACAGTTGCTGCATATAGAGTCATTGGAAACTGCGATTAAACAGCTGAAAAAACAAAACCCTTTTTCAGCTAATGGTAAGTTATCGCAATATCAAGCTGCTTTGAGTGAGAAAAATCAGCAATTGAAAGCTGCACACTATGAGTTAAAGTATTTTATTAAATCATGGAACCAGGTGTTGGCTAATGCATTGCGATTGAATCGTAAAACAGCACTCCTTGATGGCGTCTCTTAAATCATGACACATATGCAATTCAGTGTATCGGCCACTGACGGCCTCGCTCGTCGTGGATGTATCGAATTTCCTCGTGGTGATATTCAAACGCCGGCTTTTATGCCGGTAGGAACTTATGGCACCGTCAAAGCGATGACAGTTCATGAAGTTCGCCAAACCGGTGCGGATATCTTATTAGGTAATACCTTTCATTTAATGTTAAGACCAGGTACCGAGGTTATTAAGGCGCATGGCACGCTCCACGACTTTATGCAGTGGTCTCGTCCTATCCTGACAGATTCAGGTGGATTTCAAGTGTTTAGTCTGACAGAGCTACGGAAGTTAACAGAGCGTGGTGTGACCTTTCGCTCTCCTGTTGATGGTGCTGTTGTTGACTTAACTCCAGAGCGTTCCATTCAAGTCCAGCGTGATTTAGGCTCCGATATTGTCATGTGTTTTGATGAATGCACGCCTTATCCTGCTACTGCAGAAGAAGCTGAGAAATCGATGTTATTAAGCTTGCGATGGGCTAAGCGTAGCCATGAAGAACATGGCGATTCCTTGTCAGCCTTGTTTGGTATTGTGCAGGGCGGTATGTATGCTGACTTGCGATTACGTTCGTTGGCAGGCTTAACAGAAATTGGCTTCGATGGGTATGCGATAGGTGGGTTATCTGTCGGTGAACCCAAACATCTGATGATCAAAGTGTTAGATGATTTAGCAGAGCATATGCCTGCTGATAAACCGCGTTACTTGATGGGTGTTGGAAAGCCTGAAGATCTCGTTGAAGGTGTCTTGCGAGGTGTTGACATGTTTGATTGTGTGATGCCAACACGGAATGCTCGAAATGGTCATTTGTTTACAAGTGAAGGTGTTGTGAAAATTCGCAATAGTCAATACCGGCATGATACAGGGCCTCTAGATCCAGAGTGTGATTGTTATACGTGTCAAAATTATTCACGTGCCTACTTGCATCACCTCTATCGCTCTCGAGAAATTTTATCAGCACGGTTAAATAGTTGGCATAATTTGCACTATTATCAAACGCTCATGCAGGGTTTGCGAAATGCTATTGAAAAAGGTACATTACAGGCCTTTGTGAAACAATTTTATCAAAGGCAACAAACAAGGGTTTAATTATGTTGAATAAATTATCGGTTATCTTTTCAGGTATTTTAATGAGCGCTATTGCATGCGCCGCAGATGGAACAAAGTCACCACAGCAAGGTATTGGCTCTATGGTCATTATGTTTGGTTTGTTTATCGTTATCTTTTATTTCTTATTGGTTCGCCCACAGCAAAAGCGCGCTAAAGAACAAAAAAGTTTAATGGACAGCATTGCTATTGGTGATGAGATCGTTACTGCAGGTGGCATCGTAGGGCGCATTACTAAACTAAGAGAAGGCTTTGTTGTTTTAAATATTGCTGAAGGCGTAGAGATGACTTTACAAAAAACTTCTATTAGCGCTGTTTTACCCAAGGGCACACTCGAATCATCTAGCTAAGACAAGCAATGCTCGTAAGGCTGCGAGTTAAGGAAGCAAGGACCTATGAATTACTATTCACCATGGAAGTATCTATTATTAATTATCATGATCGTATTAGGGGTGCTTTATGCGTTGCCTAATCTCTATGGTGAAAACTATGCAGTCCAAGTCTCCAGTCAAGGTGGTCAGCCACTCGTGTCTGAGGATTTAAATCGCGTTGAGGCAACATTAGAGTCACACAAGATTCCCTATTTGGCAGCGACAGTTTCATCGAGTTCCATTTTAGTACGCTTTGATAGCATGGACTATCAAGTTGCAGCACAAGGTGCTTTAGAAACGGCGCTTGGTAATACGTATTCGGTTGCGCTCAACTTGGCGCCTAAAACGCCACACTGGCTAACGCTGTTTAATGCTGTACCTATGAAGTTAGGTTTGGATTTGCGCGGTGGTATTCACTTCTTAATGCAGGTCAACCTCAATCAAATGATTAAGGAAGTTGAGAAAACTGACTTGAGTTCGATGAGTGATCAATTACGAGAAGCTAACATTCGTTATTCAGGCTTGCGTGTTAACAGTCATCATGTCGTTGAGTTAACATTCCGTTCACAAGAGGCTATGAACTCTGCGAATAAATTATTGGTCAAGCAATTTCCTAATTACACCATGACAACCTCCAATCAAAATGACTCTTATTTATTAAGTGCTGTCATGGGGCAAGATGCACTCACTAAGTTACGACAAGATGCCATGGGGCAAACCATCAGTATTCTTCAGTCACGAGTGAATCAATTGGGTGTGAGTGAGCCTGTCATAACACAGCAAGGTCAGAATCAAATCAGTGTTGATTTGCCGGGTATTCAAGATTCAGCTCGAGCTAAAGCCTTAATCGGCACCATGGCAACGATCAACTTACAGCTTCAAGATACGAATAATGACGCTTATCAAGCTCAGCAATCGGGGATCATCCCTTTTGGGTCCTCTCTTTTTACTTTCGAGGGTCGCCCGGTACTCCTAAAAAACAGTATTGTGCTACACGGGAATGCGATTTTAAGTGCTTCTACCACTACCGGTCAAAATGGCCGCCCTGCTGTATCGGTTAGGGTAGGCTCTGGTGCAGCAACACTGTTTAACAAAATAACGGCTGCCAATGTAGGTAAGCCGATGGCCACTGTCTATATCGAGAGAAAACCCCAAACAACACTAGTCGATGGTCATTCGGTCACTAAAAATGTAACGACTACGAAAGTGATTAATATTGCCACTATCCAAACTGCGTTGGGTACTAGTTTTGAAATTACGGGTTTAGATTCTGCAGCTGAAGCTAACAATCTGTCATTACTACTGCGTTCTGGCGCTTATCGTGCACCATTAGATATCGTTCAAGAGCGAATCATTGGGCCAAGCCTAGGTAAACAAAACATCGAAATGGGGGTTCGTTCTTGCTTAATCAGCTCTCTGGTTGTGATTATTTTCATGGCATTATACTACTCGGTATTCGGTTTAGTGGCTGATTTAGCGCTCATACTCAATGTCATTTTTGTGGTTGCTGTGATGTCATTACTGGAAGCTACAATGACGCTCCCAGGTATTGCAGGGATAGTGCTTACAGTGGGTATGGCGGTTGATGCTAACGTGCTCATTAACGAGCGTATTCGGGAAGAATTACGTAATGGTGTTTCTCCTCAAGCCGCCATTACGGCAGGTTACGATCGTGCATTCTCTACCATTGTTGATGCTAACGTCACCACACTGATTGTTGCTGTTGTGCTGTTCACTTTAGGTTCTGGAACCATCAAAAGCTTTGCTATCACATTAACCATTGGTTTGGTCACCTCTATGATCACTGCAATATTCTTTACACGCGCGATTATCAATTTACTGTATGGTGGCAAGTCGCAGCGTCGCTTGCGTCTAGGTATTCGTTATAAGGCAGGGCAATAAAATGGAATTTTTCAAAGCAAATACAACCATAGAATTTATGCGTCAACGTAAGTTGGCTGCTTTATTTTCCATAGTGATCTTTATCGCCTCATTGACTGCTTTAATCACCCAGGGGCTTCAGTTAAGCATTGAGTTTACCGGTGGTACAACTTTTGATGTGTCTTTTTCAAAGCCAGTGAGCGATCTCAATCAGCTTCGCGGTGACCTCGTTAAAGCAGGGTTCGCACAAGCATCATTAACACGTTATGACACGGATGATATCTCGGTTCGAATCGCGCCTCATGAAGAGTGGACACAAACAGAGTTACGAGCCCATCTCATGAGTGTCTTACCTTCCGGTGCCCATATTGGCTCGTTAGAATATATTGGACCATCGGTTGGTAAACAGTTAATGACCAATGGCGTGTTAGCCATTGTCTTGGCCATGCTAGGCACCATGCTGTACATTGCTTTGCGTTTTGAATGGCGTTTTGCTGTGAGTGCAGCTGTAGCGCTCGTGCATGACCCTGTCTTAATTCTGGGTATTTTTGCCTATTTTCATTTGGAGTTTAGTTTAATTGTGCTCACAGCTGTTTTAACCGTGATTGGTTACTCATTAAACGATACGATTGTGGTGTATGATCGCGTTCGTGAAAATTTCCGTCGCATGCGCAAAGGCTCGCCCTCAGGGATTATGGATGCTTCAATTAACCAAACTCTATCGCGAACCATCATGACATCCAGTCTGACACTCGTGGTGGTGATTGCTTTGTTTTTGTATGGCGGTGAAACCGTGCATGGCTTTGCATTAGCATTGGCGATTGGTATTGTTGTGGGTACCTATTCTTCGATTTATGTCGCAGGATCTCTGGCTATTTCCTTAGGGTTAGATCGAAAAGATCTCATGTTAAAGCCTAAAGCTACCGTGGACGGTATGCCATAGATTGCCCATTTTTTTCTTTGGTGGCGGAAGGTGATGCGCTTGTGTTTCGATTTTTTCCCTTACTTTGCTTGCCGAAAGTGCCTGCGCGATATTCGCTTATAGGTGTGTGGCTAAACTTACCAGTATATTCTGGGGGTTGGTTTTCTTTACCCTGAGAAACACCCGAGTGGCGCGGTGCTTTTATTTTTCGTGTATCACTATCCTTTGTTACTTGGTCTTTCTTATCTGGTGTGTTTTTATCTTCTGCACTTAATTTTAATGTTAATGGGCCTAATACACGGTGAATTTCAGGTAGGGGCGGGAATTTTTGAGTAGATGCTTCTGATGGAGCTTTTGCTAAATCTCTTGTTTCCTTATCCATTTTGGCTGTATGGTTGTCAGTAAAATAGGCAGTATTTTTTAATGTGAGGTTCTTGGGTTTTTTGAATCCTTCAATGACGCTGTAAGGATCATTTAATGTTGGGTCTTCAGGTGTTGATTGATAGAAATTAAGGCCAGGCAATGCTTGTTGCGTTATTGCATTTAGGAGGGGTAACAAAAAGTTGTGATCACCATTCATATTGTCAAACAGTTTTATATAGGTTTTTATTTCCTTTTTTAATGCTTGAATATGATTGATGCGACATTCTTTTTCTTTTTTATCTAGTGGTACCTTGGTCGTTTTTCTGTAATTATGAATTTTGGTAATGCGACTAACAATGTTACAAGTGTGCTCAAACCACTTTATTAGACTTTCATCTTGAGTGCCTATGGCTTGAATAAAATGATGCGCATCTCCTGTCAATGGGCTGCCATTATTTCGTGTCGCAGTTCCTTCTAGGGGAGATCTTTCTTCTGTAGGAGATACTGGGGAAAACTTACCTCGTGACTCTTCAAGTTCTTGGTATTTTGCGGTCGAAATAGTGAAGGCTTTAAGTGTGATCTCATTATTAATCTTAATTGAGTACGTGGGGCTTGAGTTATCAGGACTATATCCCAGTTTTTGGTCTTCTTGTTTTTTCTTCCCTTTTTTGGGCGTCATGAATACCCAGTCACTGCTTGTATCTTGTGTGTTTTTAGTCGCAGGGCTCGTCTTGGGTTTACTTCTCACTTGATTATCTTCCCACCTTAAAATTTCAACAGAAGCGTATCGAACATCAAAATCGCCAAAGGATATGATCATATATTGTACGACATTAATCTTAAGGTAATATTAAATAAATCTCATTTGTCCGATAATGAAGCATTTTATCTTGCTGAATAGGTTCAGCTGTCGAAATTTCATGCAGATTGGATGCATGAACCGTCTGAATTAGAAGGCGTTAGGTGAAAAACACCATATATTCATTTACTTGAAGGTTTTTTATAATTTTTTGTATGA
>DMFG01000102.1 GCA_003450655.1 Coxiellaceae bacterium
TTAACAGTGTTATACGGGAAATTGAACGGGAATGTTCTTCCATGCGGCCTTCCTCAGTGTTTGCTTCTGTCTTACCCAGCCATAGGGTTTACCAGATTTTACAGGAATACACGTCAAATCGTGCACGGATTAATCGTCAACAGGTCAGTGAAAGTGAGGGGCGTAGTAATGCGGTACTCAGGTAAGGCGCTAGTTGATGGTGGCTGGTAGAGGTCTATTAGATTCTGTTCTCTAGAAGGTCTGTTTTATCTTCGTTATCAGGTCTTTCAATTTTCTTGCTAGTAAAAATGCTAGGGGGCTTTTCATCAGTTCTTGTGCTCTGATTGGATCCTGGATGCATGCAAGACACTGTGAGTGATTCAACTAATAAAGCAATAAGAGCTGTGCAGGCATAAGCATGGTCAGTAAGTAGTTTATTTTTCTCTCCTGGTAACCAGTAAACGACAAGAGCAATAGCTGTTACTAATGATAGAATTGGTATGATGTTCATTTGATCAGGATAGTTAATTTCAGATCGACCACGTTTTTTAGATAGATAGTTACACAATCCATAAGCAAAAGAAAACAGAAAAGAGTCTGCTATTGTAGTTAGGAGTACTATTTTATTATTGTTACCCCCATTTCCAAATGAGGCTTGTTTGATGGCGCCAGTCAGGGCCTTCCATAAGCGTAGCAGTATAGTTGGATCATCAAGCAAGTGATCGAAGATGGTGGTTATGGTTGCTTGAATGGCCCCGCAGATGGTATTTTCTTGTGTTGCATACTCAGCGACTTGTAGATAGATTTCTCTTAAATAAATATCAACATAAACACTGCTGGAGAAATCTAGACCTAATATCAGATAAAACACGGCCGAGGATATTTCTTTTTCTTGCTTGATATTCTCGATAATGAGTTGATTGTTAAATAGGTTAAGCGTCGTAAACATGAGACTGGCAGAAAAATAATATTCTGGATGTTTGTGCTTGAAAGTGCCAGAAAGTTCAGTGCTTTTTTTTATATCAGTATTATTATCCTCTTCGTGATCTGCTTCAGTCCATCCATGAGTCGCATGATACAGTGGCCATAGTGTTGCTAATAGTAAGATGAGACGTGTTGCTAAGACTTCGTTTTCCGTAGTGTCTTCACTGAGGCCATTATCTTTTTCTGAAGCTTGTACCATCAATACGGCAGCAATATTAAATATGCATGACGTCATTGCATAGCGAGTGTTCAGCGAACCAAAAGTTTCTTTGAGTTTTTCTAATAGCGTATAGTCTTTAGTGGTAAGAGTTAGTGTCTCATTGTTTTCTAGCTCGTTACTGTTTGGTTTGTCGTTTAAAGGTGAATAGGGGCAGTTGTTCATTGCTGTGACTCGCGTGTGAAGATTATAGACAGTAATAATAGATGTGTTGTGATGATTGGGAGATTTACTCGTGTTTTTTTAAGCTTTATTTAATGCTATTTTATATTCTGTGTGGTCAAAATTTTCATGATAGTGCACTATTTTTTCACTGAAGACAATGCTTTTCGATCAACTTTAAGTTTTACCTATAAGTCACTGTAATTAATATTTTTTTCTTAACTTTGGTTGTGTTTGATGGTTTTAGCTTATTATGAATCGAAGCTTTTTTATTTGATGGAGTTGATGCAGCTTTGAGTAATGCTATGAGTGATATCGTGCCAGTTAGTTTTAAAGTGGGCATTCGTTAATTCAAAATAGCAGAGTCTTGAGTCTGTTATTAGGTATTTGTAGCGAGCAAGTTGCTCCATGGTTTCTTTCCAGTCAGGCAGGCTGAGATTAATTGTTCTTAGGCAATGTTGTAAGTCAGTGGCTGTCTGAAGTTGTTTTAGTTGACGATACTGTGTGATGTATTGTTCTAAGTATGTTGGGTTAAGGTTCCATCTGGCTAGAGGGTAGCTGTTCGAAATCACTCGCCATAATTGTTGGCGCAGACACCGAGTAACGTAAATATTTTTATTGTTATTGTCTATCTGTAATTCTTGCGGGTAATGATAAAGCGATAAAATAGCATTGGCTGTAAATATGTCATGTTCTTTATGCGCTATCAGATCCTCTAGAATCGTATGATCTGGTGTTTCATGAGGGTTGTTTAGCCAGTTGATGTAGTGTTGGAATAATGGGTGAGGTGTGTGATCTGGGGTAACATGTTTTATCGTCATTAAACAGTAGGTGATGTGTTTTTCGAGTATTCCAGTTAGAGATGTTGGGTTGTGATTGATGGCATGTTGTTTGAATAAGTTTAAGCTTTGTATAGTAGGTGTTGTTGATGGTGTGGTTGATGTTTGTGTCTGCCATGTCGTCAGGTGAGTTAAGGTGTCTTTAGCGTCTTGTTTTTTCTGGTCAATCCAATGTGATGGCCACCATTGTAGTAACTGATCTTTTTTTGTTTCCGGTAAGTCGCAGTGATTTAAAGCCTGTTGAATGGTTCGTTTCCAATAAAAGGTTTGTTTGAGAATAGTAATTAATGTGTGAGCTTGGTGGTTTGTTAATAGGTGAGCGTCAATGGCGTGTTTCAGTGTGTAGCGAATATTAATTAAAGCCTCATTGCGCGCTGAGTAGTCGAGGCTGTGATCATAGTGTGCAACAGCAACCTCATCGTCATCGGTGAGAGTGCCATCTTGGTATTGTTGATAGATTTTTCCGTGACCTATCATGCCGTGTTGAGATAGTTCTGTAGCACGTAGTGCACCCATGCTAGAACACCCAACCACTGTCACACCCTGATGGATAGCGGTTAGGATTTCTTTATGCCAAATACTGGGTTTGTTTTCATAGATTCCATCAATGATGATAATAATGTTAGGGTCTTGCGACATCAGTCGCATAAGATCCCCGCACTGAATAGGTGCGTGAAAGTGGGCTTCGGGGCGTAAACTGAGGCCTTCATTATGAGATAGCGTGGGCCCTGTAAAGACATGAATTCCTGTGTGTTGGGTTTTCATAGCCACCCCAACGATGGAATGATCACTTGCATCATAGGTATGTTGAGTTTTTCATGCGTGTGGTCAATGCAGTATATATCTGAAGTGCCATGATGAGCGAGTGTATTAATGAGTTGTTGTAGTGCTTTTTCAGATGTGGTTTCCTGAGATATTAATTCTTCGTGCGATAGTGTTTGGCATGGTGCTTGCAATGAGATAGGTGTGTTAACGTATCGCTGTTGATAACTGGTGCTGTAGTTATCGTCTCGAGAGCCTGAAATAATCGTTAGCCTTGTTTGAATGGCTTCTAGCAGTGCAGCTATGATGGCTTGAGCGTCGTCTAAGTGACAGCCGCTGCCAATGCAAGTGCCTATTGATCGGGTTAGGTTGTTATCGATGATTTCACAAAAATAGACAGGGATATTCCAGGTGTTTGATATACGGTATAGCGTCACACTTTTATTTTGCTGTGTGATAGCCGATAAAACATAATCAATCTGAGGGTGTTGATCATTAAGTTGAATGCGCTTTGCAAGGATATTTTGATCGTGTTTCCACTGGGTTAGCGTGTGTCTTTCTATGACTTCAAGTAAGGCTTTTGTGCAGGCTTCAGTGGCTGTGTTGCCGCCTGCAATTCCCGTTGTGGTTTGGCGAAAGTAATGGGCTTGTGGTGTTTGTAGTGTCATGTTCATGGCAATTGCTGCATGGGGTATCCACATGGGAGACTGATCCATAAGGTGAGTTGATGACACCCAATCAAGAGGTTGTTCGGAGAGGTTGGGGTGCATAAAGCAACCATGGTGTATATGCTCTGGATTAAGATGGAAATGCTGTTTGTTGCGTGCATCATAACTGCAGAATATTCTTGGAAGATGGTCAGATTCTAGGTGATATAACTCTAGAGACTCCATGATGGCCGATACTTTAGCTTGGGTAGGGTTGAGTCCTTTTCCTTGTGCCACACAAAGAAACTTTGAGTCAGGACGTATCGCTTGCCATACAGGTATTCCAATATCGTCCAGCCCTGTAATATTGCTGAGTCGCGTGATCCCTGTTAGGTGTAATAAAGATTCTAAGTGAGATAACGTTGCTGACAGAGGTTGTGATCGAAAGCTTTCATGAAGAGGGGGAGGTTGAAGTTGATGCTGTGAGTTATTTTGTAGTAGTAGTGTCTCACTCACAACGATGTCTCGGGTTGGTTTTATGGTGTTGGGAGTCAGGGGGAAGGAAGCCCCTCGCCCATCCATGGGCAAGGGTTTCAGGGATGCTCGGTTAAAACAAATCGCCGGGATTTGAGAAAGGCTCAATCACAGCAGAGTGTGTTTGTAAGTCGTGATTCGATAGGATATTCAAAGGTTGGTGTGCTTGTCGAAGTATGTTTTCCATTCCCTCTACTCCTTGTGTTCGGGTTTTTGGTTGGCTTGAGAGCTGGCTTATTGCGTCAAACGTAATCAATTTATAGATCTTTTTGATCTGCTTTGCAATTGATCAAACGGTTATTTTAATAATTAATAATTCCTTAATATTTAGACGGATTTACAGTTTATGGTTACCCTAAAGGGCGGTGATAATGCGTTGATGAAAAGTCTAATAAATGGGGAGAAGGTGGTCTAAGATTGATTGAGGTGAGGGTTGGTAATGCCGATGCAACCTCTTAAAAAGGCGCCAGAATAGGCAGGTTTGCGATGTGAGCTTGTAGGGATGCAATAATGAAAATGTTTATCGAACTCATCAACCAGAGTGGATAAATTGATCTCATCGTGGATGTCTTTTTTAGAGTGTAGGAAGTGAAGATCGATCGAGTCTAGCATTTTAGCAATCACGGTATTATGCAGGCCAGTGGTTTGTTGCATGACAGCATCGTGGTAGTTCATGAAGATATGTTTCAGCTCTCTTAGGTCATGCAAGGTGGTGGTAAGACGTTTGGTTCGATTGAGTGATGCTAGCACGGTGGGGTATTGGAATGAATAATAGGCTGTAAAGTGTGAAGTTTGGTAATTAAAGCGTGCTGCATGAATAATGGTGGGGATATAGTTTTTTAAGCCATAGTCATTCAGTATAATATCTTGCAGTGTTTCAAGTGGTAAAGCAGAGTCATCAACGGCAACACGTAACCCTGGGAACTCACCTAGAGCAATGGCTAAAATATATTTAAATGTTTCAGCAAGGTAGGTGTTAGGTTTAAGGTTGCGTTGTGTTGTGACCATGTTAAATGAATAATCATAATAGATTTTATTGCGTAAGTAAGATGATTTGAGCCAGGCTAATTCTATTAAGTAGCAATACAGAGGTTGCCAGCTGGCGTCATTTTTAATCAGATCAACCCACTGCTGAGGAAAGAGAATGACGCTGGATTTCCAGGGTTGTTCGCAGCTTTTTGCACGAACAGCGTCTCGAAAGAATGTTCCTTGTTCATACAGTGATTTAGGGTGAGGTGATTTTAAATGAAGCTTACGCTTTAATTGCATATAGTGAATGGAGTCGTTGAGGTTGGGTAACGCAAAACAAGATCTTGACCCAGAAGCCATTTGTGTGACAGGCGTTGGGTGTAAGCTTTTATTTTTTTCTAAGTGTAACGATAATGCAAAAATGTCACCTGGCTGAAAGATTTGAGAGGGGATAATGCTGTTGCCTGTATCAACGAACAGTTCAAGGCGCTTATCTATAAGAATGCCTATGGGAATATAATTGCCTGCGTAGTTAAAATCACGAGCTAATTGAGGATTGCTATGATCGGATAAGCACCGTAATTGACCATTGTCGGGGAAATGAAACTGTTTTCCATTATCAATGATTTCACCGAAATTATACTGTGCATGGTACAGTGGCATGCTTTCATCAGGGGCTAGTTGATCAATGATCGCGGTCATCTCGGGGTTAATCGGTTGTAAAATCTTACGAGCCTGATCCCAGGTGATTGTTGTTAATGCATTGTTCATAGTCTTCCTTTCATGGTCTGAGTATGGCAAATGCATAGGCACCGCTTGTTCTCAGCCGGTTACATACTACCGATTATTATCCAATAAAAAAAGTCACACGTATGATCATTGAAAAAGATTATGTGAATGGATGATTGTTAATATAATCTTAAGTTAGGGGTCCTAATTGGATTGATGTGGATTATTCTTCTGTAATTCATTCACTGCAACTGGATATTCTGTGATGTGTGTCAATTCATCATGAGTTTAATCATGACATAGTGATTATCTACTAGGTTACAGTGATCTTAATGAGGAGTGAGCCATGTTAGTGAACGGTTATTCAGTCGGTGAGTGTCTATCACGTTTTTTAGAAAACGGAACATCTGAATCGTGTGAGGCGTTAAGCAATGCTTTGATCCCTATGGTGAAAAAAAGCATAGATGATTTTAGAGTGGTGGGTCGATTTAATGAGATGGTGAATGATGTCCCTCTGAGAGGGTATGATGTGACAGAGCAATTACCCACACCTGATGCGGATGATGTTCAGTCAGCGGTTGTATTTGAATGTTTTAAAGTATTATTACCTTATTTTAACCCTAAAGATATTTTGCATAGTGATGTTCTGTATTGCTGTACTATTGAATCTGCAATTGGTTTGCCTGAAAGTCATGAGCAGTTTTTCGAACAAAAGGCATTGAGTGTTATTCGATTACTTGTGATGTATTGGTTTTCTAACCATCAGCATCATTTCATTCATCACTTTACCGATACCATTCTTTCATTAATGAAGTTAATTTCAGATTTTCAAACTGCTGTAGGAGATTTGCCCCTGGATTATCCCGGTCGTTCTCGAGGCATTAAGTTAATATGGCGTTTGCGAGACGAAATGGTTTTTTCAATTGATCGTATAGGTCGAAAGTTTTCAAAGGCTTGTTTTAAAGAGCATGCCAGTATGGGCGGGCTAGGGTATGAAATGGACCTGCTTATGGAAAAAGTTCAGGTGTTAATCGATTCTGAGAGAAGTAAAGTGAAAGCTTCGAGTGAGTATGAAAATATCGTGTATTTAGTTGGGTTAATCGATGCGATGTCATCCGGCATGATTGATCAGCATCGCAGTGCATCTTTGATATTATCTCGTGAAGATCAAGATAGTGAATATGTGGCATGTGATGTGTCTGTTTTATATAATGGCGATCATTTTGCATTGCCGTTGCATAGTGCAGCACCTTTTTTGCAAGGAAAACTACAGCAATACGATGATAGTCGTTCTGACCCGATTATTCATTGTGTCATTAAAGAAGTTAGCTTGCTGTTGGGGCATATCTTAGACTATGAAACATTTATACATCAAGTGAGTCATGATCCATGGCATCAGGTTGATGGCCAAGGCGGTAAGCCGCTCAATATTGTAAATGTGTTATTAAGTGATATTGCTGCTTTTGTTGATAATGTTATGGGTGATGATATTAAATTGGATGATGGTAATAAAAAACTACAAGCGGACGAACAAGCTTTGGCTCATCGCATGCTTGAACATATTGCTTATTATCAAAGATTGAGTCAGGGTTTTTGTTCTGCCCAGGTCATGGCACCTTTAGATGCATTGGTTAGTAGGTTGGAGTATGTTTTGTATGAGCAATCGATTTTCTTAAATGCGTATTCAAATTTATTAACCAGTGTGGAAGAATTTGATGGTATTATTGAGAGCTTATCCTCTGAAAAACAAGCAATGATCCGGCCTTATTCCCAGAATCTTCGTTCCTATGCCGCAGATTATGCAGTGGCTGTTTCTGAGGGTGTTGAAAAGCCCCGTCGCTATACAGTCGACCCAGCTGTTACTCAGGAATTTCAAGTCAAAATGGGTAAAGTCATTGAGCAAGCCGATCGTTGTTTGTCGGTTCACCGGCATCCACTTTGGTTTCGTACAGCGGTTAGGTTGATGATGTCAGTGACGCATTTTATTGCCTCTTGTTTTACCGCTGGACCACGTCGACTATATCACAAAGAGTTGTCATCGCAATTATACCATTCTGATTATCTTCCAGCGTCATCGGTGTTTGCGCATACATCGATTAACCAATTATCTAAAGGTATGGTGATGCTTGGGCATGACATTCATCA
>DMFG01000136.1 GCA_003450655.1 Coxiellaceae bacterium
AGATGGAAGCAGCTGGTCGAACAATTCTTCTAAGTGCATAGGTGCTTGAGTGAAAGGTAAAAACTAAAAGTTGTACACTTAATTCAACGCATAAAGCGATAGAGAAACAGGTGATAAATACACTATGACTAGGTAGAGGCAGTAAAAAGTAGATGATGGAAGTGATCAC
Source organism: Coxiellaceae bacterium (assembly GCA_003450655.1). GTDB lineage: Bacteria > Pseudomonadota > Gammaproteobacteria > Coxiellales > Coxiellaceae > UBA9148. The sequence continues at coordinate 170 of DMFG01000136.1, forward strand.
TCCTATCGTTAAACTGAGTAACAGCCATGCTTTGATGATATGTGGAATAATAATACGCGTATTTTCATCGTATTGAGCCCGAATTTTTGATCGTAATATTTCTAAAAATCCCCAGTATCCTGCCTTAATGGTCATGAATACACCGCGCAAGATAGCAACAGCTGCTAGTGAGGCTTTACCCAGTACATGATAGACCAAGTAGAATTCAATCAGGTGAGCAACGACTTTAATCCATGTGATGTTTGCAAAATATTTTAACCGATAAAAAAGATACCGTGATCCTTTGGGGCCGATGAGACCTTCCATTAGGGTGACAAACTTCTTGTTACGAGTTTGGTTGTTTGAAAACCATTTTTCGAGTAGGGGCGTGTTCAATGTCCCGCTCCTTTATTGCGTAAATGACAGAGTGAAGGTAATTGCCAGCGATCAATGAGCATTTTGTGAGGCACATGTCGAAGTGAGGTTTTGTTATGTATTCCTGTGATGGCTTGAGATGCCCATAATGCAATTTGTTCATCGAGTTGTTTGAGCTGTTGTCGATCATCATGGAATTCGATGAGTGACAGGTATTTTGGTAATTTAACACTATGGCTTCTACTGAATGCATTGTTGATGGCATTGCAGATCACCATGCCACGTATGTCGATGTCAGATGTTTTTGTTAGATAGGCTGCTGCTTGAATGCGTTTACGCAATGACTTCATGATGCGGCGTGTGTGCCGTCTTTTCAGTCGTAATGTTCCATTAGCTTGAATAGAGAATCCCAAAAAATCAATCTGTGTAGTATTAATGAATTCTGGATGTTGTGTGCAGGGTTTACCGTTTAAAGTGAGGTAGGCTAACTGCGTTTTTTCTGTATTGAGATTAAGTTTTAGTGAGTGGAGTGATTGATCAAATTGTTGATTGATTTGCAAAATAACATTGGGGTCTTGATGGATTATGATCGTATCATCGCAATAGCGTTGATAGAATAGTCCCGGAACGTTATTCATAGTATGGTCAATGGAATTGATATAAAAATTATAGACGAACCCTGCCATTTTAGTTCCATAAGGGACCCCCATTGCGCGTTGCCCTGTCTCTCCTTGTAATGACTGTGTGACAGGATTGATGGTGTGTTTAATAAGGTATTCAAGGTAGGGTGTTATCTTCGCGTCTGGGTCTATTGTTGTTAGAAAAGTCTGCATCATCTCCCATAATGGACTATCGTCTGTCAGTGGTACTCTATTAGCATATTGCTGAATATCTGTACGTAGCACGTAAAGGTCAACATGATGATTTGAGGAGCATTGTTGATGTTGTTTGAAAAATTGTCGAATCTCATTGGCTACGGTATACACAGATTGACCTTGTCGGTAGCTTCCTAGTGATTCGCTATAAACGCCTTCGGCGTGACGTGTTAGAAAAGAAAAAATTGCTCCGTGAACAACTCGATCAATAATCGATTGTCGTGTCATGAGTTTCTTTTTAGTGCCGATGCTTACCCAGCTTTCGGAAGCTACGCCATACTGAAATGTTTCATTTCTAATGGATCTTGCCAGTAGCTTAGCTATTTTATTGCGTTGTAGACTGAAGGAGTAAAAAGCAACGTCATGTTGTGTATCTGAAAATAGTGTTCCAGCAATGCGTGCCTTCTCATGCATGTTTTGAATTTCATCAATGTAGGTTTGAGGTAGGCTTAAGTGCTGGAGCAGTGCATGCATTGATCACGACATCCTTTTCTATCAATTAGTGTATTAATTTATCATAAATGGTTAATAAAACAACGCATTATGAGTGCTCTGTATATTATTTGGGGGAGTTTTGAGCTATTGGTTTAGGATGAGGACGTTGGAAAACTTTCAGGGATGAATCGGCACAGTATGATGGCGAGTAAGCCACAAACCGGTAGCAGTAACATGGCTGATTGGAAGTTGTGTGCGCTATAGATTGGGGTGCCATCCAAGATGTTACCTTGCCAATGAAGGTCCAGAAGGCGCCCAATTAAGGGTTGGAAGCTGGCACCAATAATAACCGAGGCCATGTTAGTGAAGCCCATTGCGGTTCCTGCTAATGGTTTGGGGTGCATTTCTGCAGCTACGGCGTAAGCGGTAGCGACGGCGACATTACAAAAACCATAGAAAAATAGCAATGTCATTAGCATGCTGTAGCTGAGATGGGGTAAGAATAAGATGCCTGCCATACCTAAACAGCTAAGACATGCTGACACCCACATGATGGGTTTACGGCGTTGTATGCGATCGGAAATCCATCCTGCAATAGGGCTACCCACAGCCCAACCTATAAAAATCATACTGATCGCTTCAGCCGCATGGATATGAGAGAAGCCATTGACAGTGTGGATGTAGGATGGCCCCCATAATTCTGCAAAAGCAGCGGTTGGTGCATAGAGGCAACCTGCAAACAAACCATTCACCCAGGTCGATCGGTGGGTCAGTACTTGTCGGATACCTTGTAGTGAGTGTGAAAGGTGTCGGCGTGTAGCCGCTAAATTACTATGAGATTTGGGCTTATCACGAATGATAAAATACATCAGCATGCCGATGAGTAATAAAATAAGACCGATCCATAACATGGTGAGTCGCCAACCAAAATCACTGACTAATGACGCAACAGGGCCTTCTCCTAATGCAGCCCCTATCATTCCTAATGCTTGAGTTGCTCCCGCTAATAGTCCAAAACGATATGCTGGAAACCAGGTATTAGCAATTTTAAGTGCGCCAACAAAAGCGAAGGCTGCGCTAAACCCCATTAGCACACGATTGAGGTCTGCCATGATAATGTTGTGAGAGAAAGAGAAACCTACGCATGAAAGACCACATAGGATTGCCATGGTGGATAACAGTTTTTTAGTGCTTAGAGTATCGACCATTGCACCGGCAGGAATTTGCATCAGTAAATAGGCATAGTAAAAAAAAGCAGATAGAGAGCCTAGAGCAAACGCTTTAACATGAAGGTCACGCATGAGCTCATTAACCATAACGCTAGGTGCTACCCTCGCAAAGTATTCCGCTAGAAAAAAACTGGCGGCTAGTATCCACATGAACCAAAGGTGATGTTTTTTGAGATGAGATGTCATGATTGGATTCTTGTGTTTGTAAAATATACCGATGCGTGAGATACAATACGCCCATCACCCTAAATCAAATGGCATAAAAATGCAATTGAGATTAATTAGAGTAGCTATGCACTGGGGTCAGCTTAGGGTTTTGGAATAATTGCATGGGGTTAGATCCGAGGACTCCCTGTGGAACAGCTTCATGACGTTGATCAAAATATTTCTGCCAAGCCGTAATCGGCTGATGTGTTTGAAGGTTGTTAAAATTCATCGGTATCAGTTGAAAAACCGTCTGATCATGATTGGCATGGTAAAGGCTTTTAGTGATTAGTTGCGAACAATAAAAACTGTTATCAGTGTCATCAGTAAAGCTAGCGTTATAAGGTTTACCAACTTGCGAGTCAGCAAAATGGACTGCCGATGGTATTAACATCTTATAAGGAGCTGTAATACGCTTTACCCAGATTGTTTCTGGGTGATGAGGCAGTTGTGAGCGCTGAATAAAGTCAGTCAGTGGTGTTAATGTGACACCGGATTGAATGGCTTCGATCACTTGATGATTATTGAGGGCTATAGCCACATGATTAATGTGTATGCCAGGTAGTGTTTGTGTTGATTGTTCAATGGCATCACAAAAATCACCACATGGCTCTTCAGAAAATAGTAGGTCACCTGGTTCGAGGGTAAAGGCATACAGTGCTTGACCATAAGCACACAGTATTAACATCAGGGTGACGAAATATTTATTTTTTAAGCATTTAACCATTCACGTAAAGTATCCAATCGTTGTTGGTCAAGCGCTTTTGCAAAATCTAATCCTGTGACACCGCTCGCTTGTATGGCTTGTGTATCGATACTTTTTAGTTGCGTTAAGGCGGCTAAGTCATGTTCAGCCGTATCCGTGTCGTGGATGTCATCACAGATAATTAAAAAAGCATGGAACTGGTCAGCTTTTCGAAGTGCGTCGGTTTGCTGAATTAATGTTAATAGTGCGTCAGCACTGTGATGATCGGTTTCTTGATGCAGTGCTTGTGCTCGAGCAACTAATAGCGCCAGTGAGTGATAGGTTTTAGGGATCCGATAACGTTTCCCAAGTGCTTGTACAGCTTCAGGTGATAGTGTGCTGCAAAGAAAAGCCCAACGTAAATGGCTACTTTCATGTTTTTCAGCAAAGCCTTTGAGGTTAGGGCGTTGTTGTAAAAACTCAGGGAAGAGCTGTTGGGTGGCATCGCAATCATCAAGGACTTGTAAGAAACGTTCTGGCGCTTCGCAATGTAGGGCTTTTTCCCATTCTTTCCAGACGCGTTCCGCGGTTAAAGCAGAGACTTCCCCATTGGTAACCATCTTCTTCAGTAATTGGATGGTGTCAGGGTGGACGGTAAACGTCGGTAATTTGCAAGCAAAACGCGCGACACGTAATAAACGCACTGGGTCCTCTGAAAAAGCCGAGGAGACATGGCGTAAGTAACCCGCTTGTAAGTCATCTTGCCCGTGGTAGGGGTCGATTAGTTGACCGTCCGGACTTTGAGCCATGGCATTAATGGTTAAGTCACGACGTTGTAAGTCTTCTTCGAGAGTGACATCGGGACTGGTATTAAACGTAAAACCTTGGTAGCCCACGGCGACTTTTTTTTCTGTGCGAGCCAAGGCATATTCTTCATGTGTCTCGGGGTGTAAAAAAACGGGAAAGTCTTTGCCCACTGGTTGGTAACCTAAATCCATCAAGGTTTGTGGGGTTGCGCCAACCACCACCCAGTCTTGTTCATGAACAGGTAGGTGTAAAAGTTGATCACGAACGGCACCGCCGACGAGGTATATATCCACTGATGTTGTCCTGTGTGTTTTCTGATATCATCCGACGTCCAAAGGATGACATGAGGTGACAAAAAGTGCAAACGCAGTGGTTTTATTGGGTGCCTAAAAAATGGATATCACGATGTGTGGGATGGTTGGCAGGTTGTCGCTGTCGTCATTTGAGTTGTTTTTTAATTCGATGGTACGCCCGATATTTTAATGTGTCATTAGAAGATGCGGTGTCATCTGACCTATCAAGCTATGCATCTCTCAACGACTTCTTCACTCGTGCGCTCAAGCCTGGTGCACGTCCTATCGACTCAGACCCTAATGCCTTCTGCTCACCATGCGATGCGACCTTGGGTCAAATCGGTCGATTATCCGGTGCAACTTTAGTGCAAGCAAAAGGTCACTATTACACGGTAGATGATTTGATTGGGCAGCTGGGAGAAGGCAGTGCACCATTTGTGAATGGCTCATTTGCTACGTTGTATTTATCACCGAAAGATTATCATCGTGTTCATGTTCCAATGGATTGCACTTTGACGCACATGCAGCATATACCCGGCGCTTTATTTCCTGTGTTTCCTAAGGCCGTCGAAACGGTACCCAAACTGTATGCGCGTAACGAACGAGTTGTATTTTGGTTGGACACTGCGCAAGGTCCAATCGTGCTGGTGATGATTGGTGCTTTAAATGTTGGTAGTATTCACGTGACGGGATATGGCACGGTGAACTCAACCTCACAGGCAGCATCCGAATGGCAGCCCACGGAATCCTATGAGCTCAAAAAGGGAGAAGAACTCGCTTGGTTTAATATGGGTGGGTCATGCGTGGTGGTGTGTGTGCCAGAGCAGCAAGGCGCATGGCATACGGATTATGAGCCCGGTCAAGCGGTTCGAGTCGGACAAAATCTGCGAGATGGCTAAATAGTGATTGACGGGTCGTGGTAGAAAAATTCAAGATCAACCTCAAAATTACTGGCATCAAGAAAAGTACTATTTAGAGTATCATACAGACTAACACTCCAGGTGCCTTCGAGTGACTCGCCAAAGTGTTGCACGGATAGTGCACTCCAATCATCATAATTTTGTGGGGTATCTGTGGTAGTTGCGAATAACAGTGTTGAGCTGAATGATTCATCATCCGATTCATGCGTTAGTGTGATTTGTAAATTCTCATCGCCACCTGTGTAGTTAATGGTTTCGATACTTAATTCAACTTGTTCAACAACATAGTTGCTCTCTTCAAATGAGATGCTGTCACCCGCTGTGAGTGTTGCTGATGAGTTCACAGCTCCACCGATGGGAGTGATGTCTAAAACAGTGTTACTACCGCTATATGCAGTAAAATCAACACTGTAGATTGTTTGGGTAAGCAGTGCGTGATCACTGATCATGTAACTATTATCTTGTGCTGCTTCTACAGCACCCATCGCATTGATCGACCCATACCCGTAATAGTAACTGGTATCGATGCCAGCTAAGTTAGTGTCCCAGCTGCTATCAATCATGTCTATCATGAGAGACGTGTGTGCAAAAATACTCATATAATCTCTAAATGTTAGATCATCGTTGACACTTTCCATTAAAGCGGCAATTCCAGCAGCGTGTGGTGTGGCGCTCGAGGTACCTCCGAAATCATTAGTGTAATTATTATTTACGTCAGTGGTGGTGATAGCATTGACCCCTCCATTGGAATAGGTCGCTGCTATGATGTTGCTCCCCGGCTCACTATACCAAGACGCCTCTCCCCAGTCGCTGACAGCTGTAATGGCTAGCGTAAAGGGATTGCTAACGATGCCATCATAAGCAGATTGATCTGAGGAGTCGCCACCATTACCATTGGCAAAAAGAATTGTACCCTCGAATTCTCCAAGCGCCGCCTCTTCTGCACTCTCGATGATGTCTTCCCACCAGACAGTGGGTGTTCCTACTGATCCATCTGTTGGGCCCCATGAGTTGGAGTAGATTGAGATGGATGAATCGATCTCAAAAAGATCATAAACATTATCATTCAGCGATACGATGTCTGCTTCAGGAGCAGTGCCAATAACACCTAAACCATTTCCGCCAGTAGCACTGATGACACCTGCAACTGCAGTGGCATGATAGTCAGGAGTTGAGCCACTGGAATGATTACTATCAATGGTTGTGGATACATTGCCTTCTAGGTCTACGTGTGACTCTTCAAAATAGCCCTCAACGACACCGACAGTCACGTTATCACCTGTTGAGAGCGACCAGGTTTCAATGACCTCTGAATTAAATAAATACCATTGATCAGCGAGAAAAGGGTCGCTGCCAATAACAATACTGGAGTCATCGTCACAGAGTTGTAAGTAAGGGCTGTTAATGTCCCCCAAGCTAACTGTGAGTGTGTCGATATTATCTTCAGTATAAACTGTCGCTCCATCCAGAGAAACTGTCAGATCATAACGGGTGCCGTTTTCTGATAGAGAGAGTTCATAAATGTGATAAGGGTAGCTGTTTTCCCAAAGCCAGTAATCTGATGGGTCTAATGAAGTTAGTTCACCAGATATGCTGGTGTCGTTGAATGACAATTTGTAGTAACCAGTACCACCAACAGTATTTGTTGAAGCATACAGCGATGTCGTTGGGTTGAATTCATAAAGTTCATCAAGCGATAGTACCATCTCGACAGAAGATAATGTGGAAGCATCAAATGTCGTGTGCGCAATCATTTGAGAACTGCCGGCCGTCACAGAAAAAGCCTGTGAACCTGTATCGTCACTTAATGTGACAACCGCTGAATCAAATAACTCTATGTTTTGATTGAGAGTAAATTTAAAGGTGTCTCCAACAATAGTGGGAGCAGTTGCAAAGATATTGTTGGGATCATCAACGCTAATAGTTAAATCAGACCCATTGCCAATAAAGAAGTCACTGATAGCGTACGTATTATTGCTAGATACTGGTTCTATAACAGCATACTCTCTAAAAATAGAGGCTTCTTGATTCATGACAATTACTGCTTCGTCTTCTTCTTCGACTTCGACTTCGACTTCGA
>DMFG01000043.1 GCA_003450655.1 Coxiellaceae bacterium
AGGTTTAAGATACAAGTAAATATTTGCCGAACTTTGATTTAACTGAGTAACAATCCCTTGTAATCCGGGTTGTTTCTTAACAATTGAAACAACTTGCTGTGTGTATTTATCGGCATAGGAAGGAACAGAACCACTGGGCGTATTCACACGCACCTTCACAACCCCATAATCTTCTTGGGGTAAAAACTCTGATGGCATTTTATAGCCCAGCCAGGCGCCTAGCATCCCAATGATCACAAGACTCAACAAGATCTTTATACGATGAGCAAGCGCCCATTGTAAAACAGATTGATAAATCGCTTCTGTTTTATTAAAGAGTCTTTCATTAAAAAGAACCATACGACTCGGCGAATGATTAACGGATAGCAACCTGGAGCACATCATTGGCGTTAAGGTCAAAGCAATAAATCCAGAGATCAAAACGGCTGCTGCCAATGTAAATGCAAACTCTTTAAATAGTGCTGCGGTTACACCTTGCATGAAACCAATCGGCGCATACACTGCGAATAACGTTAAGGTCATAACAATCACCGCATGACCAATTTCGCGAATACCTTTCACCGAAGCTGCAAAAGGCGACATGCCCTCCTGAATATGTCTTTCTATATTTTCCAGTACGACTATCGCATCATCAACAACTAGGCCGATAGCAAGAACCATGCCCAACAAAGACATAATATTGATGGAATACCCCAACCAATTGATAACGGCAAATACACCAATCAAACTCAATGGAATGGTAACAATAGGAATACTAGCCGACCGTAAAGAGCCTAAAAATAAAAACACCACCAAAACCACTAACAAAACAGCTTCAATAATTGCTTTAAAGGTTTCGTCTATAGATGATTGTAAAAACTCAGAGTTATCAAACATAAGTTTTGCATGCATGCCTGGTGGTAAATGTTGCACAATACCGGGCAATGCTTTATTAACAGCTTCAGCCACAGCAATGGGATTGGCCGATTGCAATGGCGTTATGGTTAACATCACGCCTTCTTGATTATTAATTCTTACAGGAATGTCATATAGGCTTTGTAAACCTAGCTTCACCTCAGCAACATCCTTTAGTCGAACAACCTGATTACCATTCTGCTTAACAATGATTTGCGAAAACTCATCGGCGTTCTTTAGATACGTATCCGATTTTACAGAATAGTTTCTCGTTGGACCTCGCAAGGATCCAGCGGGGAAATAAATATTATTTGTACCAACTGCCGTTTTAACATCAGAAACTGAAATACCCATACCCGCCATTTTTTCCGCATTCAACCAAATACGCATTGCATAATTAGTTGACCCCTTTACCCCAACAGCTCCGACACCTTGCAATTGTTGCAACATAGGGCGAACAAACTGCATTAAGTAATCTCTGATATCTAGTGCTTTTTTCTTATCATCCGTAAAAGCAATACCCATTAACATTGAACCATCTTCACCAACAGAAACTACGGGCGTATCAGCGTCCGCAGGTAAATCCTGAACGGAGTCCGCAACCTTATCTCTTACTTGCGCTGCTTGCGCTTCAAGATCACCCCCTAAATAAAATTGAATAGTAATATTACTACTCGATGTAGAGCTACTCGATGAAATGTATTTAATGCCATCAACCCCCGCCAACTGTGTCTCGATGACCTGGGTTACTTGGCTTTCCATGAGGTCAGCGCTCGCACCCTCATAAGAAGTAGAAATCGTCACAATTGGCATAACTTGCTTTGGAAAGAACAACACTTCTAGACGCAAAAAGCCCATCACGCCGACCACTGCTAGCAACAAGCTCAATACGATTGCTAATACGGGTTGCTCTATACAGACTTCAGAGAGCTTCATGCATGACCTCTATTGGTTTCATTACTGAGCATCCGAAGATTTAGAATCCGCATCGTCATCCCCACTCAGCACCTTAATAAGACTACCATCCTGTAATTTTTGCTGACCTAAAACAACAATGGTTGCTCCCTCTTTAATACCACTCTTAATTTGAGCTTCACCACCATGTCGGGTACCTAATTCAACATAGACTTGACTCACTTTGTTACCAACCAACTCAAAGACATAGTATCCCTTCACATCCGCCAAGACTGCCTGATCAGGTACAACTAACACATTATCATCAGTCCCAACCTCTTGATTAACTTTGACAAACATACCTGGTAATAGCTTTTGATCTGGATTAGGCACTAGCGCTTGCACAGTGACTGTGCGTGTAGAATCATCCACTGTGGGAGAAATAAAATTCACCGTGCCCGTAAAGGTCTCATCAGGGAAAGCTCTCACACTGATGCTTGCTCTCTGGCCTTTTTTAAGATCTGACAAGTAGTTTTGGGGTATGTTGTAGTTAGCTAACAGCTGCGTTTTATTCACCAAATCAACTAACGTATCTCCTGCATTGATATAGTCACCCTGGTTATATTTAAACTCCCCTAGAATTCCAGTAAAAGGCGCCTGAATACTAAGCTGGTCAAGATCAGCTTGCTTCTCAGCTAGCTCAGCTTTAGCCGTGTCTAAATTAGCACGCTGATCATCCAACTCTTGTCGCGAAATATTGGCAATACCCTGAACGGACAGTTGTTTATAACGTTCATACCTCTGTTGAGCAGACGTATAAGATGCCTGAGCTTTATTGACTTGTGCCTGTGCTTGCTGACTATCTAACTGAGCAATCACATCACCTTTAACGAGCATCTGACCATTACTAAAATTAATTTCGCTGATCTTACCATCGACGACAGGACTGATTGCCACAGCTTTCATAGCCGTTAGTGAGCCTAATGCTGAGATATATTGAGGAATACTTGTCAACTTGACCTTGCCAACACGCACATTCCACACCACTGTCTCTTTATCCGCATAACCACTGGTTACTAGACTCATTAGCAAAGCAGCAAAAACGCACCGCATGACAATATTCCAATCACGAAAAAATCCACTTTTTTTCATATCAATCAAACTGTTAAATGAAGACTCACTCAGTATAAGCAGATTAATCTATGAATCCAAGGTAGACTAATAGAAAGGTACTAATAAAAACGATTATTTATCCAGGTACTTGCATCTTAGTTGTAAAAAAATTATCCTGCCTGCAACCATGAGGACAAAACCATGCCAGAAGATATTTCACACAAACTCGTCATAGGCATCTCCTCTCGTGCATTATTTGATTTAACCACCAGCAATAACATCTTTGAAGAACAAGGCATCGAAAAATACCGCGAATATCAACTGGCTCATGAAAACGATATCTTGCCTCCTGGAAGCGGCTTTAATCTTGTCAGAAAACTTTTAAATATCAATCAGTTTAGTGATTTTACTGAAGTCATACTTTTATCACGAAACAGCGCTGACAGCGGTTTACGCATCTTCAATAGCATTGAACACTACAACCTGGATATCAGCCGAGCAGCCTTTACCAATGGGAGTCGTCGTTACCCCTACATTAAAGCCTTTGGAGTTGATCTCTTTTTATCCACCAGCAAAGAAGATGTCATACACACACTCAACCAAGGTAATGCAGCTGCAACACTATTACCTTCCCCACCCGACCTGCAAGAAGAAAACGATCAACTTCGTATCGCATTCGATGGTGACGCAGTAATCTTTTCGGATGAAGCTGAACGTATTTTTCAAAGTGACGGATTAGATGCCTTCCATCAAAGTGAACGGAATCGCGGCCATGAACCTCTCGACAATGGCCCGTTTCAGGGCTTTCTGATGGCACTCCATAATATCCAACAACACTTTACCCCAGAAGATTGCCCCATCCGAACAGCCTTAGTCACGGCACGTTCAGCACCCGCACATGCTCGCGTTATTAGAACCCTACGTCAATGGGGTATTCGTATGGACGAAGCCTTCTTTCTGGGTGGTATTAAAAAAACCGAATTCCTCACCGCATTCAAAGCCGACATCTTTTTTGATGATCAACCCGGCCACATTGCATCAGCCAGTGAGCATGTCACAGCAGCACATGTACCTCACGGTATTGTAAACAACCCTATTAAAAAAAATAACCATGACTAAATTAAGGAAGACAGATGAGCAGCATCACCGGTTTAATTTGGATTGATCTCGAAATGACAGGACTCGACACTGACCGAGACCACATCATTGAGATTGCTACTATTGTTACCGACACCGAGCTCAACATCGTGGCAGAAGGACCTGTGTGTGCGATCCATCAACCTGACAGCGTGCTGGAAAACATGGATTCATGGAACACACATCAACATCAGCATTCAGGCCTGTGGGAGCGAGTCCAAAACAGTACTGTCAGTGCTGAAGAAGCAGAAACAATGACGTTGCAATTTCTACAACAATACGTTGATCCTAAAACCTCCCCCATGTGCGGCAATACCATCTGCCAAGACCGACGCTTCTTACACCGAGAAATGCCAACCCTCGAACAGTTTTTTCATTACCGTAACTTAGATGTCACCTCTCTAAAAATTCTTGCTCAACTCTGGGAACCAGAAATAGCCAGCAATCACTGCAAAGCCTCTCAACACCTAGCCCTACAAGATATTCGTGACTCCATTGATGAACTTCGCTATTATCGGCAACATTTTTTAATAGACTAATAACAGGATGTTTTTAAATTTTTTGATACTCACCCATCAAAGATCCTAGTATTGCAGCCAAGATCCATCACGGCTTTCAAAACAATCAAATGATTATCATTCATTGCATATTGTACAAATACAGATAAAGCATCACACTGTTTAACTACCCCCTAGCTAATCAACCAGAATATCCCAGGAAAACCATGACAAATACATTAAAAACACGAGCGATAGAGCTTAATAGCCAACAGTCTCTCATCGAAAGCGAATGGAACATCCCTGAGCGACAAACAGGCGAAATCACCATTAACGTCATTTCAGCTGGACTGAACCCTGTGGATTATAAATTCCGCAATGGAAGCATCCCAATCCAACTACCTGCTGTACTCGGCCATGAATGCCTAGGAGAGATCATTGATAGTGATAACCATGATGATATCGGTCGACGTGTTCTTGCCTACCTCCCTGGACCCCACACTCAATCTTCTGGCGCCTGGTGTGATACTCTTCATGTTTCACGCTTGTTCACTACCATTATTCCAGACACTGCCCCGGTTGAATATGCGGCATATCCATTGTGCGGATTAACGGCTATGCGATGCTTTCGACGCATTCAACACCAAGGCATCAAACACTGTTTTGTCGCTGGAGTTAGCGGTGGCGTTGGCTGGCTATTCACACAACTCTGCATTCACCACGGCATAACGGTATATACCACGGTACGATCTGAAGCATCACATCATAAAATCCAATCGGCATTCAACGACTCGATTCACTGCATGGTAGCAACAAACGCAACAAGCTCTGATGCCATTCAACAACACTTTCAACGGGATCACTTTGATGCTTGTGCTGATTTTGTAGGCGGCCAACAAAAATTACTGGCGTTATCACTCTGTGGTTTTAATGGCCACTTTATAACCATCGTCGAAGAACAATCAGGGTGTGTGGATCTTTTGGATGCAAGAGAGAGCCCTGCTTTTCAAAAAAGCTTATGCGTGCATTTTGAATTTTTAGGAGCACAAGCCTATTTTGGCACACCGACAGACCAAAAAACTTACCAAGATGAACTGCAACAGCTCATACCTTTACTAGACAACCAAACTCTACACTACCCAAACATAAAGATCTTACAAGGTCTTCATGCAGAAACAGTACAAACAGGGCTGGATCAATTAGAGCAGCGAACCGACCCCAACGTAAACAAGATTATCGTGACTAATACTAACGAGACATCGTCATAGCACTTGGCTTTGCAATCTCTGAAGGAGGCTTTTGACTGAATAATAAGGCTGGGGAAGATTCTAGAGAATTTGAAGAATTCTCATCCTCAAATAATAACGCAAAGGCTTCTCTTGATCGGATTTTACCCATGAAACGATTAAATGTTTCATCAACCAGGAAACTAGGCGTATCTTGCCAATTACAATAATCAAACAACTGAAGACTATAAAGGCCCGTCAAACAACAATCTATCGGCAAGCCGATAGTAACAGACGCACTTATCCAAAATGAACACGCATCATTACAGAATGATAATGGCATACAGGACACCCTGACTGCATGTAGTAATGGGGTCATAGAGCTATATTGAGTTAATGTAAGACTTGCTATTAGAGGAGTCACCAAGAGATTCATCCCAGCAATATACATAAAACAAAAACACAATTCCTCCCATTCTGCTGACAAACAGTCTCTCGGCTTATCAAGCAAGGTTGTTACAATATATTCGTTATCTTCCTTTGAATTTGTCCATGTAGCACCTTTGATATTGACACGTGGATTATCTGGATGCTCAGTTAATTTTGGAACATCATCTCTATCAACTAGATATACGTAGTTTTTATAATCAGGATGATCACACGAAATCACAAAAGCCTTGAAAAAAAAATCCAAACTGATTGGTGATTGCATGATTTTCTGTACCTGTTTAAGCACTGGTTGTTTTGAGTTGTCATATCCTCGATCTACAGCTTGCTCAAGGCTCTCATAAAAACTGGTCATAGGCT
>DMFG01000175.1:0-5151 GCA_003450655.1 Coxiellaceae bacterium
ACGACACAGCCATTCCCCTAACGCAATAAGAGCAGGTGGTCCAAACGCACGAAATCTTGCTGCCATGATTCGATCGCCATCGATCTTAAGTGATAATTCAAACAACTCCCTACTCACCACTCCTGACTGTTCGATATGAACATCAGCTAAATCTGCCTGTAAAACACCTGCGTGGTCTGTATTCTCAAAATAATCAATCACGTCAGCTGAATAATTCATAGGGCACCCGGTGACAGTTGACGCAAACGCTGAACTGAAGCAGCGCACTGATCGATAAATAACTGGCATTCATCTTGTTGTGTATATTTTCCAAAACTAATCCGCAGTGATTGGCGCGCACTCACATCATCGATTCCCATGCTCCGAAGCACGTGAGATGGCTCATTCAAAGCAGCATTGCATGATGAACCTGTTGATACGACAAAGTGACGTAAATCCAATAATAATGCATCCATATGAACACCTTGAAATGAGACATTCAAACAATGTGGCACTTGATGATCCAAGTGGCCATTCAAAGTAACGCCACCTATACTTTGTAGCGCATGCCAGACATGATCTCGTAACAATGCAATACGCTCATAATCTTGTTGATAATCTTTCAGAGCACTGGCGAATCCCGCCCCCATACCCACAATTTGATGCACAGGTAAAGTACCAGAACGGAGACCCAATTGTTGCTCACCGCCATGCATTTGAGGGACTAAATGCAATCGCGGCTTTTGACTGATATATAAGGCTCCAACACCCGAGGGTCCATAAGCCTTATGAGCCGATAGCGTCATAAGATCAACGCCCATGGAAGACACATCCACAGGAATCTTACCTATAGATTGTGCTGCATCCACATGTAACAAGGCGCCTACTGCTTTAACGCATTTAGAAATAGCGGAAATATCCTGAATAATACCGGTCTCATTGTTAACGTGCATCACACTTACTAACACAGTATCTTTACGTAACGTTCTTTTAAGCAACTCAAGATCTAACAAACCACGAGCATCAGGAGACAAATAACTGACCTCATACCCTAAACGCTCTAATATCTGACACGGGCCTAATACGGCTTTATGCTCACACGCCATCGTTACAATATGCTTGCCTTGTCGATGATAAAACTGTGCAGCACCTTTAATCGCTAGATTATTAGCTTCAGTGGCACCTGATGTCCAAATAATACTGTCAGGTGTTGCTCCAATCGAGGACGCGACTTGTTGTGCAGCCAGAGCAATGGGCACCTGTGACTTAACGCCATAAGCATTCGAGGACGGGTTACCTAGGGGTGTATGAGCCTGCATACAAGGCAACATAGCTTGAAGCGCTTCCTCTGCGAGTGGCGTTGATGCCATATAATCCAAATACACAGAAGCCATTATTTCGCCCTAAAAAGATGTGCGATACAGCCATCGACAAATCGCCAAGAGCGACAAGAAGCCTAATATCGTCGCAACCTGATGCAAAGAATGAGGCATGATTGATAAAGCATTAGAGCTGCCCATCAGAACAAATGGCACAGCTAGAACCACACCCATCAACGCGGCACCTGCGACCAAACCACAAGCGAGCAACAATCCATTTTGATGTTGATACTCATGTAAAGACATAACATCATGACGTTGTCGCATTGATCGATTCACAAGATAACTCACAATCGCCCCAGCAATAACCGGTGTCATAACATCCGTTGGCAAATAAATACCTAATCCAACGGCTAAAACTGGCAAACGATAGCCTCTTGGTTTCAACCACTCATCCACACCAATTAGAACAGCAGCAATAACAACTCCCAAACTAATCATTGCCCATTCTAAATGCCCTGTTAAAATCCCCTCAGCAACAGAAGCAATGAGACTCGCCTGTGGTGCTGGTAACATTTGGGTGGGATCCATACCTGCGCGTGGATAAACACCAGCCATACCATAGGCTTGAAATAATAAATCCAAAACTGGCGCAATAGTTAACGATGAACAGACAACACCTAGAATGAGAACGATTTGCTGCTTCCAAGGGGTCGCACCCATGATCTGACCGGCCTTAAGGTCTTGAATATTTTCATTAGAAATAGAAGCCGCTGTTGCAATCATTGCGGTGATCACAATCAACACGCCCAAAAGGTGTAAGATATGATGCAAATGTGGCGGCAATAATTTAAATAACAAAAATAATGCACCAATTAAAGCAACCGCAATAATCAAAACACCAGACAATGGATTATTAGTTGAACCTACCATACCCGTAAAATAACCACACACCGTAGATAGCGAAAAACCAATTGCTAATATTAAGCCAATCACTAAAAGAATGAAGCCATGAGTCCCTAACACTGAAATCCCTAAATCCAGGCCTTTCATCTGGGTCCACATAAAATAATAAATAGCGATAGAAACAACAATAACACCCAATATAATCCAAAAGCCTGGTATATCTCTGTCTGTGCGCAGACGAGTTGCCCCCGAGGAAGAAGACTTTTTCTTAATCGGCGCTTGCCAACCATCGAGCAATGGCTTAATTAATCGTAATAGCGTCCAGATCCCACCAACAAACATGACGCCAACACCCACAAAACGTAAATGCGAAGACCACATATCCATAACGACAGTGTATGCATCACGAGTCATATCACTAGAAGACAAACCAAAATGTAAAAACAAAGCTGGCAATACCATCACCCAGCCTATAACAACACCCGTGAGCAAACTCAAACCCACCTCTATCCCAATGATATAGCCAGCAGCAACTAACGCAGGGTTATAGCCAACACCTATACCCATAAAGGTTTGCCCTACACGAAACCACACTTGCAATGAGTCTGTAAAAATTTGAAATCCAGCTTGACAGAAACTCACCAAGCCACCGACAAGTGCACCCCAACACAAGGCACCTAAATCACCACCGCCTTCAGCACAAGCAGTGAGGACCTTACCAATTGCAGTACCCTCTGGAAATTTCAATGCTGGAATATTTAATAGAACCCGACGTAAAGGCACAGAAAATAATACACCCAACACACCACCCAGCATAGTAATCATCAATGTTTCCCAGTACGGGAAATGCTGCCAATAATGCAACAATATCATGGCCGGCAAAACAAATGAGACCGCAGCAGCAACCCCTTCACCAGCAGAAGCTGCTGTTTGAACCATCGTGCTTTCTAGTATATTGGATTGCTTAAAGAAACGCAGAATACCAATCGAAATGACTGAGGCAGGAATAGACGCTGAAATGGTGGTTCCTACTTTAAGCGCTAGATAACAATTCGCACCGGCTAAAATACAAGCCAAAATAATTGATAAAAAAATGACCTTGATCGTTAACTCAGGTAAAGATTCACTAGCAGATATGTACGGTTTAACATCCTGATTTAAATCACTCACACTAATACCCACTTGGTTCTTTTTAAATGCAGAGCGATTATACACAGAAAACCACTGTAAAGGTAGAAGCCTACAAATCACTTATTAAGTATTGCTTTAAATACACCTCTTAATATATTGATTTCATTCTTCTTTAGTCTTGACCTATGAAAAAGGCGATACAATCGACGCATTAATAATTTAGGGTGTTTTGGATCTAAAATACTCAAGTGGATCAACACATTCTCCAAGCTATCCACGAAATGCACCACCTCCTCACCACTCGCCCAAGCCTCACCAGGGTCCGATACCTCAGAAACGTCATTCGATGAAACAGGCCCCTCATTACACTGAGCAGCCACTCGCAATTCATAGCAAATCACCTGAACTGCAGCAGCAAGGTTTAATGAAGAAAAAGCTTCATTCGTATTGATATGGACATGAGACTGACAAACCGCTAACTCATCGTTAGTTAACCCTGCATGCTCACGCCCAAAGACAAAAGCAACAGGGGCAGAGCTCAATGAAGCTTGAGCTTGTTCAGCACATTCTCTAGGAGAACATAATGGCCACTCTAATGATCGCTGGCGAGCACTGGTAGCATAAGCATATTCAACCCCCCGTAGAGCCTCAGATAAATTATCCACAACACAGGCATTTTGTAATAAATCGTCTGCGCCAGCTGCCATTTGCGTGGCCCTTTGATCAAGCTCGCACTGCGGATTAACTAAGTAAAGTTGGGATATTCCCATAGTTTTCATTGCTCTAGCTGCAGCGCCAATATTCCCAGGATGAGTTGGCTCCACGAGCACAATTCGAACATTTTCTAACATCAGTGATTCCCCGTAATCATAAGACTAAGCTTGTTCGCTTAAGAAACAGAATAATGCTCGCAATCTACAACAATTTAGTGAAACCTACCAGAGATAAACAGAGGTTGCATCCTACTCTCGTTTTGCTATGCTTGGCGCAATTCATAGTCAGAGGACATACCATGCACCCCATGCTCACTATCGCCCTACAAGCCTCGCGTCAAGCCAGCAAACACATTCTACGCGCCTTTGATCAGCCTGACCGCATCAGTATTTCCGAAAAGTCGGCCAATGATTTTGTCACTGATGTCGATACGTTTGCAGAACAAGTCATTATTGAGCAAATTCAACAAGCCTACCCATCGCATAGCATTTTGGCCGAGGAGCATGGCACGATTGAAGGTGATGAATATACATGGATCATCGATCCCTTAGACGGAACCACCAACTTCATTCATGGTATTCCACACTTTGCTATTTCCATCGCCATTAAGAAAAATAATGACTTGATCGCAGGTCTTATTTTTGACCCCATTCGCAATGAGCTCTTTACAGCTACAAAAGGTGGCGGCGCACAATTGAATCATCGTCGAATTCGGGTATCCAATATTGCTAAAATATCACAAGCACTCATCGGAACCGGCTTTCCTTTTCGTGACAAACATCATATCGCCCCGTACCTAAGTACATTCTCGCACTTGCTTCCACAAACCTCTGACATTCGTCGTTCTGGTTCGGCGGCGCTTGATCTAGCTTATGTGGCTTGTGGACGACTAGATGGCTTCTGGGAGCCTTCATTAAAAGCATGGGATATGGCTGCAGGCGCTTTGTTAATTCAAGAAGCCGGAGGAATGCTATGTGACTTTAACGGTGAGCAAGACTTTCTTTCCAATGGCTGTATCATTGCTGGCAACCCAAAAATTCATAAACAACTAGCTCATTCTGTCATGGAAACACTCCACGAAAAGCACTAAGCGGAATATTAG
>DMFG01000175.1:5462-8988 GCA_003450655.1 Coxiellaceae bacterium
AGCGGAATATTAGTGGGCTATAACGAGCGTTGACGGTGAGCCTCATATAAGCAAACACCAGTCGCTACTGAAACATTTAAACTACTCACATCACCTGGCATATCAATGCGAGCAAGGAAATCACATTGCTCGCGTACCAATCGGCGCATACCACTACCCTCATTTCCCATAACGATAGCCATAGGGCCTTTTAAATCTAGCGAATTAATTTCATCCGTTGATTGACCATCGGTTCCTACAATCCAAATACCTTCCTTTTTTAACCATTGCATCGTTCTCACCAAGTTCGTTACAGGAACAAATGGGGTTAACGCCGCAGCACCACAAGCCACTTTTTCAACTACGGGTGTTATCCCTACCGCTCTGTCTTTTGGTGCAATCACAGCACAAACACCAAAAGCATTTGCACTTCGAAGACAAGCGCCGAGGTTATGTGGGTCCTGCAAGCTATCTAACAATAAAAGTAAAGGAGAGCTTTCTTCAGACAAAATCCCCATTAAGTCATGCTCGGTATAAGGCACGGTAGACTGGGTTTGTGCCAGCATTCCTTGATGAACCTGACCATTGGCCATTTGATTTAAAGCATTCAGTGGAGTATCAACCGTCACAATGCCCTGTTGTTTTGCCAATTGAAGAATCGCCTTCATACGCGAATCTTGTCGACCTGACTGAACATAGATCTGAAGTATTTTATCAGGAGAGGTTTGCAAAGCAGTGCGCAACGCATGATAACCATAAATCCATTCTACGTGTGACATATAAAACCCCAAGCGAGTACTTGACCCTTTTAAAAGATTCGCTATGATGACAGCTAAATTTCAGGAAGACAAGGATGCTCCATGCGCAAACAGTGCCCACTTTTCAACTGCAGTAAACTCACTCTACTAGCTCTATCAGCTACTCTCTTCCTCAATGCCTGTAGCACACCCATTGAAAAAGACGGTCCTCCAAAAGGCCAGCTAGATGTCAGTCAAATACATAATCCAACGCCTCGTCAAGAACCTAAAAGTCGATATGGCAACCCCCCTTCCTACGTTATTGCCGGCAAACGTTACTATGTCTTACCAACAGCAGAAGGGTATAAAAAGAAAGGTATTGCTTCTTGGTATGGCACTAAATTTCATGGGCGTCTCACCTCCAGTAGAGAACCTTATGACATGCTAGCTATGACTGCCGCAAGTCCAGAGTTACCCATACCATGCTATGCAGAGGTGACTAATCTTGAAAATGGGGAACGTATTATTGTTCGCGTTAACGATCGAGGTCCCTTTGCACCCAACCGAATCATAGATCTCTCTTATGCCGCTGCTACTAAACTTGGTTTTTCTCAAAAAGGCACTGCGTTGGTTGAAGTAAAAACCATCACAACAGCACCTGAATACCAGCTGGCTAGTCACTCGCCACATAACAACTCATCCATTAATCATGCGAGTGAATCATCAACTCATCCTCAGCTTTTTTTACAAGTCGGCGCATTTCATAACTCGAATAATGCTACTCATCTACAACAAAGTTTGAGAAACCTCACGCAGGAGCCCATTCGCGTTCAACAGCAACATAAAAATACATACACACTTTATCTCGTACAAATAGGCCCACTGAGAGGTGTTGGAGAGTCTGATCAACTATTAAAGCAATTAGAACAAGCAGGCTACTCAGATGCTTTAACTATTATTAACTGATAAGGCAGCGATGACAAACACGCCATATTCCTGGGAACAGTTGATTAAAGAAGAGCAAGAAAAGTCTTATTTTAAAGCTCTTCTTCAACGCTTAAAACAACAAGTTGATAAAGGTATCACCATTTACCCACCCACGCATGAGCGTTTTAATGCCTTCAAACTAACACCTTACTCATCTGTGAAAGTTGTTATTATCGGTCAAGACCCCTACCATGGCCCTGAACAAGCACATGGCCTATGCTTTTCAGTTAAAGCAGGCCATCCGCTTCCACCCTCACTACGTAATATCTTTAAAGCGCTACAAGCTGACTTATCCATTCCTCCAGCTCAAGAAGGCGATCTAACAGCCTGGGCAACACAAGGTATTCTTCTACTCAATACGGCGCTAACGGTTGAAGCAAATCATGCTGGATCCCATACTAACATCGGATGGGAAACCTTTACTGATCATGCCATCCAGTATTTAAATCATCATCCGTCACCGATCCTGTTTTTGCTCTGGGGCAAACATGCTCAAAAGAAATCTCAGCTAATTACTAATGAGCATCACCATGTATTAACAGCGCCTCACCCCTCTCCTCTCTCTGCGCATCGCGGCTTCTACACCTGCCAACACTTTTCTCAAACAAATATCTGGCTAAAAGCACATGGTCACACCCCAATAAAATGGACCTTAGAGCAGTAAACATCAGGGTTTTCAGCTTGACTTAACCTCACCAGATCGCTAGAGTGAGTGACTCAGTTAAGGTTGATTCTAGGTATTTTTTCTCTTAAACGAATAAAACATACCGGCCTCACAACCATCATTCACCTTGAACTGAATCATACTTCGACCTGGAGCCTGTTAATGACGGTACTAAAAATTTTACAATTTCCTGACCCACGTCTGAAAACTATCGGAAAAGCTGTCACCGACTTTGGTGATTCTACTCAGCAGATCATTGATGACATGTTTGAAACCCATTATGCACAAAAAAACTGTGCCGCATTAGCAGCAACACAATTAGATCTAGTTGATCCACCACACATCACTGTCATTGATTTCTCGGAAAATAAAGATGAGCCTCTCTGTTTAGTGAACGCCAATATCATTGCAAAAAGTGGTGAAACACATGAAGAAGAAGGTTGTATGTCTGTTGGACCTGGAGGTGCCGTCTATGCAAAAGTACTTCGAGCTGAAAAAATAACGGTAGAAGCTCAAGATCGTCACGGTAACACGCTCAACTTTGAAGCGGACGGCTTCATGGCAAAATGCATCCAACATGAACTAGATCATTTAAAAGGCATCTTGTTTATTGACTATTTAAGCCCCTTAAAAAGACAGCGCGTGCTAAAACAACTCAAAAAAATAAAAAAATAATGATGAAAGCAAACAATGAAACTAACAAACCTGTAACCTGAATCCGCTGATAAACCAAGGAAGGCAGCTTATGACACACAGTCGAATAAATCATAATGTGTTTGAATACGATACACGAATACTGATTCGAACCATTACCCTAATGTGCATCTATATTTTATCTTGGAATCTACAAATCTTTGTCTACATGCATTACAACATAGGCATTGATAGCCTATTTTTATGTCTCTTCTTTGCAGGCATGGCTGCTGTCTATTTTTACACACGCCCCCGACCAAAACTCACTCGCTTTGGGATTAGACGTCAATATTTTTTCAGCTCAATACTAGAAAGTCTAATTTGGACAGCGGGCTTTTGCGCGATCGCCGCTCTATTTTTATATTACTACTCTCCAAAACCACTCAATTGGTCCCTAAAAATTCAGCCGTCCCACATACCTAGCGCCCTTATTTATTTACCTTTTTCTTTTGTTCAAGAATTCATT
>DMFG01000199.1 GCA_003450655.1 Coxiellaceae bacterium
TCTTGCAACAGTAATTCACACCACCTGATGTTTGACAGTATTGCTCACACTCAGTTTCAGTAGTATTCGCGAAGGAACGGCAGGAATCTGTTGCCATTAATGTACTAGGGCACGTCTCATCTCCTGCAAATATGAACGTACTTGCAAATATTAAAAAAAAGAAAAAGCAAAACCTAGATGTGATTTTCATCATAACCTCCAGAAATATAAATATTTCACTACAGTCGTATTATAGTTAAATATTTCAAAATTTTCTCAGTGGCAAGGGCAAAGAACTGATTTAGGTCATTTTCAACAGGTCATTATCCAGAATGGTAAGCGTCTAAAACAAGGATTCAGGACGCTTGCTGTCTTTTTGTCTTTCGGATTTTTCATTTTCTATACGTGTGCATAGTTTATAGTAGGTTCTGCACACTCATTGTGATTTCTATGTTTAAAAATTCTGTTTTCCCAGAAATCTGTCATTTTTATTCTTAATGTGTCTATATCGTCATCGTCGATAGGTTGTTGGGGTGTGTCTGGAAAGATCTCTTGATGTAACGCATGAATATTCTGATTGAAGTGGCTAATAATATTTTGATGATTGGTTTCTGGTCTACTGTTTAAAAGTTTTTCTGTCACTGAATGTATACTGTGATGTGATCGATGGATGCTTTTCATGAGATCGTCATATTGATCCAGATGAGTAAATTGTTTAATCGTCTCTCCTGGATAATTAAAATAATGGTATAGTCTTTCAGCTATGAAAGCAGCATCAAATATGATTAATAGCACGTAATAATCACTGGGTTTGTTTAAATGGATGTTTTGTTGTAAGGGTAGGCTGGCTGCAATAAAGGCCACTCCCCATGCCAAAGCTTTGACGGTCTGTAAAATGACCCATGACATGAATTCTACACAAGTTGGTTGAATGGTGTTTTTAAATTGTTGTATTGTCAGGTTGGGTTGATTCGAGCTGTCCTGTTTTAGGTGTAAAACGGTTGGGTAATTTGTATGAAGAAAAAAATCAGTGAATGTGTTATGAGATGAACTATGTTCCCATCTGTGTCGTATAGATTGGTTGAGGTATTGCTTGAGTTTATGATAACTCTCTATAAGCGTATAAGTTTCACTCATGAGGAATTCAGGAATTCTATGGTCTGATTCAATAATATGAGCTACTGGTATTGTTATATTCTCAGTGGTGAGAGGGCTGCTAATTGTCGTGGTCAATGCCAGTGGAGGATTGTTAGGTTCGAATGAATGCAATAAAATCTCTTGCATATCACTTAATAATTGCAAAGAACTTGTCTGATTATTTTGATAAAAGTCACTTAGTATTCTGCAAATTGTTGCATTTAGTGCGCTTCGCTGTTTCTCTGGCCAATTATAATAAAGAACATTTTTTGTTGCCGCAAACCATTGAATTAAGTGGTCGGTCATTTCATATACATAACTGTGATTATATTTCGAATAGATATAAAAAGGTGTTATTGCAAATGCGCCTAACAGTAGTGTGATGATAATTGGAGTAGTCACAGAATGATTTTCACAGTGCGCCAGTAATGGGACAATGATGGATAAACAGCGAAATAGATTGCGAGGAATTTCTATGATGGTGATCTTTTCATCATACTGTACCTTTTTATGTACGCCGCTCGCTAAGATGCTTGTCATTTCATCAATGCAGTAATCTATATCTGCATTATTGATAATTAAATGTAACCAGGGTTTGTTGATATTAGTATCGCAGTTTCGGTCAGTAGCATTTTCTAATGCTGCTATTTGAAAAGGGTTGGTGAGTTTTTTTAGTGTGTTTAACGTGCGAAAAGATTCGGTTATATGAAAGAAGTACTCAATTAAGCGATGGACTGAGGGTTCTAAAACTTCGGGTGGTTTGTTGGCATCAATGATAAGGATGCAATCGGATGTATTCGGTGTTTCGTTAGATGGGGTGAGGTATGATCGCTCTCTGACTCTCACCGCTGTTTCAGTTGGTTCTGGATTGTCAAAACGTTGAGATCCGACTTCTACACGATAATAGTGTTCTGAGGTATTGCTGTGTTGATTTTCCATGATGGGTTTAGCGATGTTTGTATTGCAAAGTGCGCATTATTTCATCAGTAAGTATAATTTGCTATCCTTTAGCTGTCTTTTTTTGCTGCCTACGGTTATTTTTGTTTATTTCTAGATCAAAAAAGGCATGCTGAGCATGCCTTTTTAATCCCATTGAATGGATTTATGGTTTGAGTGAAAAGGGTGGGTATGTGTCAGTTGTTAGTAAGAAGGAATAACACATTACGCGAAGATTCCAGCGCATCACACCCACAATGTAATTAAAAAAAGCTTTAGGGTAACGACCCGTGATGATAACCCAGATAAAGGATAACCCGATCAGTAGCATCGCAATGATTCCTAACACTGATAAAATAATATAATGAGGAATAGCAAGAAACCATTTCACTAAGGGTAAGCCTCGGTTAAGATCTTTGCCTTCGGTGTATGGAATAGTGACGTGAACTCTTTGCTGTTCATCAGTAGAAGGATATTCATCAGTTAAGAAGTAAAAGTACGCCGTTATTCTTAATACAAAGCTGATCAGTTGAGTATTCCAGTTAAACCACCATTTTGGGTACTTTTTGCGAAACAATAACATCAAGAGTGGGCCTAAAAACAGATAGCCACCTGTCGTTGAGCCAATAGCACCTAATGCTGTTGAGAAGTAGGCTAAAAACGGCAGATCTGCCACCTGGTGGTATACAGTATGAGAGCTGCCAGAGTCTGATGTTTGGATTGTTATAATGTCTGCTGCAGGTGTATCACTGGTATAGCCATATGCTTGTGGATGCATATTAGGTGTATGCGTGATGACAGATCCTGCAGTGATGAAGAATAAGATCATAAATATGGGTATGATTAAAATAAATCGAAACAGTGTCGTTAAGCGACTGAGTTTTTCTGGGTAGTCAATATTCAGCTGAATAGGACTTACCGATTGATTGTTTTCCATGAGACCCTCCTTGTTGTCATGTTCAATATATATACTACCATAAATTATTGATTTTCAAAGTGTAAGTGATTTGGTGGTAATTATTTCAACATCGCTCTTGAGTATGATGAGGTGTCATTAGTTTAATCGCAGTAGTATGTTCTATGCTCTAAAGGTGCACTCATTAGGTTGATGCTTTTTTGGTTGGAGGTGGGTGTTTGGCTAGTATTGCAATTTGATAATCGTGACGCAAAAGGTGGTTTAAAAAATAAAGCATAGCCTGATTCAGGCAGGTAGCATTGACTGATGCCAACGTTTTTTTCTGTAAAAGAAGTTGCTTGACTCAATGATTGATTAGCGCTAAGCGATAAGGATGTGGTGTTTCCAACGTATTGTGGTTGATCACTTGTGTAGGCAAAACCCAGATCAACAGCCATCCATGCATCATTTAGACTCATTCTGGGATGGTCGATTTGAGAGGCTACCATAACATCATGATCAAGAGTGTTGCTTTGGTTTTGGCTAGTAGCGCATGAAAAACCCTTGTTGATTTCGCCTTTAACAGATAGAGACAGTTTCGTTCCTGAGGGTAAGAAGCAGGTTTTATCAGTTGAGTTTTTTAAGATGTAAAAGTTTGAACCGTGGCTCATTCCAGGAAAATAGTTGGCAATCGGGTAAAGTGTCAATTGGTTAATATCACACGCCGTTATGCTAGGAGTTGCGGAAAATCCCGTGTTAAGGAAAAGGCAAGTTGTCAATACTAAGCTGAGTTTTTGTGTCATTAAGATATCCTTATCAAATGCATCAGTGAGTCGTTGATCAGCGTTTATTATTAGTGATGCGCGACGAATTGTAAAATTTTTATCTTGTTGTATGGGGTAGATGATGTTGAGGCTTATGTAGAAGGTAATAAGCTATTCACAAGTCGATGGTTCACACTGTTGAGAAAGTACCGAGCGGTTAATTGTGTTTTTTCAATCAGGTCAAGATCACCGGGTGATTGTAAATACTGGCGTTTCCTTTGTGTAGTGTCATATAGGCTTATGGCTGCAGACGCAGAGAGATTAAAGCTTTCTGTCATACCACACATGGGGATTTGATAGGTTGTGTGACATGCTTGGAGGGCTGATTCACTTAGGCCATATTGTTCATTACCTAATAGTAGGTATAGCGGTTGTTCGACAGACACTGTTTCTAGAGTTTGTGTGCCCGTGAGTGTGGCGCCTGCTATGCAATACGGCGAGGATGGGAGTTGGCTAAGGCACTCTTCTAAACTGTTATAAATGGTTAAGTCTACCCAGTACCAGGC
>DMFG01000196.1 GCA_003450655.1 Coxiellaceae bacterium
GGGAATGGTACGAATCGTAATTTGAATACCTTCATGACCGTCAACATGACAACCTACGGCATTAACCCGGTGACGAAAGCGTTGATTGCGGTTTGGACGAACTTCATAGTGTGTATCAAGGTCTTCACCACGCATCAGCTGTGTGGTGCCATTGGGGCCATAAATAGCATTGAGTAGATCACCCACTTCAGCGTTGGAGAGTCGTCGACGACTGATGGTATGTAAGCGGCCATGAATTTCAGCGATGATAGACGCATCCGTTTGGATAGTAACATCTGATGCTTCATGTTCATGTGCGAAAACGAGTAGGTCATCAATGTGTCTAGGTTCAAACCGTGATGGTTCGTTGGGGAGTAAGAGCGGTTGATCGGATGTCATTATGACTGTTCTCCCGTGTTATAAAAAAAGGCCATGATATAAGATTGTATCATGGCCTGAATAAGACTAGTGAGTGAATACGGGCTGCCATTTGGACGCATCGGTTTGCAATTTTGAGTTAGCCGTGATGCGTAACACCTGATCGTTAATATGAATTTCATTAGCGTCACCCGTTACACCTAAGTTAGTTTGAGCAACAAATGGTGAGCTTACCATATGCTGGCTTAAGAGTTTACGATACAGGACCATGCCAAGAAAATCACGTTTCATACGATCAAGGTTAGTTCGAAAGATATCGTTGGCTTGATCAACACCTTGTAACCAGCCTTTCTTTAAACAGGCATTCCAGACTTTAGCTTCATCTTGTGTTTCTGGTAGTAAGCTTTTACTTGGAACACTCGGTGGATTATAGTTCATCCAGAGGTATTCACGCCACGTAGGCGAAGTTGTTACGAAACGAGCGGGTTGAATGATTTTATAAGTTTTACTATTTAAACGAATAGCGCTATCACCGTCGAGACTTAGGTTGTTGTCTGATTCGACAAGAACAGGAGGTAACACATTGTGCTCCAATAAGAGCTGATTAAAGTTAAACATGTTTTCAAGATGTGACTGTTCTTTGGATAGAGATTGATTGATGGCTTTTGCGCGCCATGCTAAGGCACCTTTAGCACCTAAACCAGTTGCCGTTTCTTCAATAGCCTGTAGGCGAACTTTATTAATGGTGCTGTGAGTTTGAGGTAGGTCACTAGGTTTAATATAACCTAGTTGTGCATAGACCGTTTCTGTGTCAGATGCAAAAACCCCAGAGGCAGCAATGAGTAGACTGCTTGCTACAACCACTTGGTAAATCTTTTTTCTTAATGCTCTAGACATGAGGCATAAACTCCGTGGGTATTAATAGTGGTGATAGCGTAATTCGATAACGTGATCTTTAGGGTAAACTTTTATCGTGGCTTGTTTAGCCGCTTGGTACGACACGTTACGAAGAATATCAGCTAATGTTTTATTTTTAGCGTGTAAGTTAATAATGACTGGGATTGCCGGGGGAGTTCCTATGGTGTTTAGTTTATAGTTACTCATTTGGGCAATATTTTTCAAGACGTCATCTAAGGTGCCATTAAAATCAATCGATGTGACTTGAGTCATGCCAGTTGCTTGTGCGCTGATAGGCGATCCCATGTCAATATCGGGGTGTGTTGCTTGCTGAATGTTAGAAAGCTCAGATAAAGATTGATTGATGGAAGAAGCTGCTTCTGCAATTTGTTGTTGTGCTTTAGCATCATTCGTTTGAGCGGGAGCACTATTATCGGTCATATAGGAAAGGTTAAGGTCAACCACTTTTTTGCTGTCAGAAGAGCATCCTGTCAGTGTGAGGGCTAGGCCAAGTACTAGTATCGAGTTGATTTTTAACATAATTCAGCTTCTTTTTGTGTTGGGTTAATTGATTAAGAGGCCAAATAGGCTCTCTTTAGTTCAGATATTGTACGATACCTACCTTAAGGCTATATTAAAAAAAATGACTTTTTCCTTTTTTTTTGGTAACTATTTAAACTGTTCTTAATGTTTGGTACAATTCCTTCACTATTAACCCCTGTAGAGGACCTTATTATGCCTGCTCCTATTAATATGAATGCACATTGGCGTGATTCTGCGCGTTCCGTGCGGTTCTTTATATGGGATGGCAAGGCTGCATTTCCAATGGTCATTTTTTTAATGCATGTTCGGTTATGGACTTTAGGCGTTGCATTGGTCACCATGCTTTTTTTTACGGTATTAAATCGTTATGGTTTTTCACCGATGGTGTTTTTTCGCTATATGCGTAGCTTTTTTGCAGGTCCTCGAAAAGTGGCAGTGCCCTGGTGGTGTGAATAATGGAATTACAACAACGTTTAGAAGCCATCGCACGCGAAACTAAAAAAACCTTTACATTAAAAGGGCGTCCTATCAGCTACGCTGAAATGTTTTCTACGTCAGGTATCTTGCCTGGGTTAGCCAAACGTGCTGATCAATTGTCCTCCTTGTGCTTGGGTTATGGGCTGGGTATTAAGTTAGAAGATGACAGTGATGCTTTATTGGGTGCCAAAGTGCAATTTGACCAATATACACCGGATATTTTGCGATTATTTTGTATTGTCGACTCCTTGTATGATTTGATTCGCATGAGCCCATCTTCTAATGAAGTGCCATTGGACGAGTTACTCTATGACTAATCATTAATAAGTTGTATTTAAGATTTCCTTAATCTTTCTGTATATTTTTTCAACAAAAATTGCTCGAATTGCCCAAAACATTGGATAATTTAATATTCTCTTAAGGTCTGTTCTGTACACTATCTATCAATGACAGGTGACTGGGTGTCACTGAAACACTATTTATATTATTTATATTAAGGGTAGGGAATAGATGGGTAATCATGAAAGAAAAGTTTCTATACAAGTTCTATCGCAAGCAGTACAAAGTGCTAGTCAGAATTTGAATATTCTTCTTAATGAGGCAAATTACTTATCTTGTAATGCTCATAATACGAGTGCGGCGGTAAACCCATGATAAATTTTTCTTCACATAATCAACAAGATGTGAAGTCTTATGCCTTGCGAGAAGCGTTGTTAGAGCAAATGCAAGCAGAAACTAAGCAATTCACTGCATTATTAGAGGAATACACTGAGCGTGACCCTGATGATGAGGCTCTCACGCAACGTCTTTGCCAAGAAATTGTCGATGTTGTTGACCGTGTGTTGGCAATCGAAGGTTGGGAGTCATCGTTATTTTTACGTAATCTCATGAAACCTTTAATCGAAGCCAAAGAACAGGCACAAGAGCGATTAGAAGAGATGAGTGGTGGCAGTGCTGAACATGAACAGCCCGTGATATTAGAAGATCACGA
>DMFG01000163.1 GCA_003450655.1 Coxiellaceae bacterium
AATGTAAATCACCGGTGGGACTTGGGGGGAAACGTGTGCGAACCGCCGTAATTTGATCCATAATACCTGCCCTATGAATATGACTGTAAAAAGTGGGCCATTGTAACCAGTTATGTGCCTCTAAGCCACACACCTCGCAAAGAATGATCCGCATTTTTCGTAATAATACAATCCGCCAAGGACCGCTCGACAACAATGTTCTCTTCATAGTTCAGCAAGTTAGTATCTTGCCAAACACGCATTAAATACTCACGTAGCTGCTCAGGATAAAGCCTACTTAGACCATAAAAATAAACTGAGGGGTCCGTCCACTCTGTTACTGCCAATTGTTCAGCTCGACGAATAAACCATCCTTCTATCGCCATCAAGTCGGCCTCTAAAAACACCCCCCAATCAACACATGATATTTCCACCCCCCAAGAGAGTGCATTGACCCCCTCAACAATCAACAAAGAAGGTTGATTGATATGGCGTTGTTGATCCGTCAAACGATCATAACTGGCATGAGAATACACAGGTGTCGTAACCGCTTCACCGCGACGAATTGACTGAAAACAGGATCGCATGGCCGTTAAATCATAACTATCCGGAAAGCCTTTGCGATGCGACAACCCTTGACTATCTAACGCTGCATTAGGGTATAAGAAATCATCCGTCGAGCAATAAGCCACGAGATCATCCCCCACCCACGCAGCTAACAATACATGCAATGCACGTGCCAACGTACTCTTACCAACAGCGACACACCCCGCAATCCCGACGATAAAAGGCTTTTTTTCACACTGATGATATCGCTGCCAAATCATCGTCGCTAACGGCAACAAGACGAAATTCATGAGCTCTTCTGTCATAGCGCATTCACGCAAACACCGCTGTTGCGCCTGCTCATGCCCCGAAATCATTGGGACGTGCGAGGTAATCCAAGATAACCAGTCTTTTCGCGGCAAATATTGCTCTTTATACACTAACACCACCCCTATCAATCAGCCGTTCTAGCAGTACGATATACTCATGCGGTGGCAGTATAGGCTGACTTTTTCTGTATTTCAAAATACCATGCTATTGATTGCTATCGTTGCTAGCTGATCAATGAATATTTCAGTACAATCAATGGCATGAAATGGTTAGTTAAAATAAGCTGGTTTTTATGCGGGGTACTCATACTGAGCTCCAGCTTCGCCTTGCCTGTAAATTATGAATTTCATGGTATCCAGGACGGTCCAGCTTATAAAAATGTTGAAGCTGTACTAAAGAACCTTAAAAAGAAACTACACAACAAAAAAACCCTTACAGACACGACGACTATCACCGACGAATTAGATGATCGTATTACAGAAGCTGTAAAGCCTTATGGGTATTTTAACGCTAAGGTACAGACAACAGCGACCCTATCTAACGATACACTCAATCTCAGCACGAACATTCATCTAGGCCCCATAGTCCGCGTAAAAAAAGTTGATATTGTGATTCAAGGAACCGCTAAAAATGACCCTAGCTTTATTGCGCTCGAAAAAAAATTTACACCAGCAATTAACTCACCCTTAAATACCGCAAATTACGATACGCTCAAGACCCAATTGTATAACCTTGCTGCAGCCCAAGGGTATTTTGATGCCACAATGACAAAGAGCCAGATCATCATCAACCGACCACTCTTGCAAGCCACAATCATTATTCACTTTAACTCAGGGGATCGATATCGTTTTAATAGGATCACCATCGGCCAATCAACCTATGACGAACACTATATTAAAAAATTTATTGAGATAAAGCCTAATCAGTATTACAGCATGAAAGACATCGATCAAAGCAAGAAAAATCTTATTAATACGAATAGCTTTAACAATGTTGTCATTCAAACCCACAAAAAAAATCGTTTCAGCAAAACGGTTGATGCCAACATCACCCTGCAAGAAAAAAAACCTAAACAATTTCTCTTAGGCGCAGGCTACGGCACAGACACCGGCATTCGTGGAACGATCGGCGCCCATTTTCGCCACCTTACCGATAATGGACAACAGCTCGATACACTCTTGCAAGCCTCACAAGAAAACAATAGTTTTACCGCCACCTATAGAATTCCTGGTAACAATCCAGTCTCACAACAAAACCTTATCAGTGCGGGAATAGGACATATCGATCAAGATACGGGCACCAGCGATGTTCAAAAAGTTTCATTTAGCCGTGTCACCACGAAAAATTATTGGCATCGGATTTTGGCAGTCAATGCATTAGATGAAAATTATAACATCACTGATCTTCCAAAAACCGACACCCACATGATTTATCCCAGTATCAATTGGGCACGGCGTAAAGCTAATGGTGTTCTTAACCCGAGTTATGGACTAGCAACGGTTCTTAATCTCTCTGGAACACCCAGCTTCTTATCTTCACAAGATTCAGGGTTTTCTCAAATACGCCTAGACTCAACCTACTTGACTAGCTTTAGCAATAAGGCCACTCGATTATTACTACGTAATAGTATTGGTAGAACTGAAATTGACAACCTCTCATCACTCCCTCTCTCTCTACAGTTATTTGCAGGAGGCAGCCGCAGCATCCGGGGCTATGGCTATAACTCCATTGGACCAGGAAGAAATTTATTCACAGGTACCTTTGAAATTCAAAAAGCCATCCCCCATTCCCAATCATGGTATGTGGCTGCATTCATTGATGCCGGTAATGTCTCAGATCAAAATCTATTTGATGATGTCAAATCCAGTGTTGGACCCGGGATTGTTTGGCTATCGCCACTTGGTATGATGGAGCTTAATTTAGCCTTCCCTTTACCAAAAGAAGACCATGGTATTCATTTTGACTTTTCGATGGGCCCTGCACTATGAAGACATTTCTTACCTCGCTGCTGTTAACCATTTTCTTAATAGGCTGCTTATTGCTCATCTTTATATTTAGCCCTATAGGGTTAAAAGCAGCCATTGGCATTAACAATTATCTCACCAGTCATCCAATCCACTATCAAGCATTACAGGGAAACATCACAGGGCCTATCCGTATAGAAGGACTCAATGCCTGCTCAAATAAAGGTT
>DMFG01000089.1 GCA_003450655.1 Coxiellaceae bacterium
CTCGCATTAATATAACAATCAGACTTTATTATGTCTGACAACGCCTGGCGAGCTTGCTCTAAATTTAACATCTGAGATAAAATTACATCACGCTCACTTCTATCAAGCATATCCTTCCAGCTGGCACAGTGATGACTTGAGATCAATGAGCAATCTGCGGCCTGTTCACCATAAGTTTCCCTAAAACAAATAGAATACGGCAACCTACCTCCCATCATATTGCGCACCAAAGCTCGATCATAGCGTTTATTCACAAAAGTTGAAGTAGGAATGTTAGCGCAGAAAGTAATGAGCTCTTGATCCCAGGTTGGATCAAGATGTTCAACTCCCGTATAATAAGACATAACATCCCTAAAACTAGCATTGGACGCAATAAAATTTGTCGTTAAAAACCGCCTATACGTTAACAAAGAAAGATTTGCTTTTTGATAATAGCGATATAGCTTGTAAAACTTTTGATGATTAACAGGGAAAAGCGACAAAAAATGAGATCGTTCTCGCACAAAAAAAGGTAATGGCGAGTATGGCAATACTGACTTAATCGCACGCTTTAATGTTCTCAAGAACTCTGGCCTCAAGCAAGAGATAGTAGCATTACCACCAGCACCCTCAAGAATGACACGACCACCATTATTTCGATGTCTATTTGCAATACCCATCATCCAATTCATGTTAAAGTTGCTGCGTGGTGGCGCACAAACATGCTGACCCAATATCGAAATCCAACGAAAAGGGTCTAATTCCAGTGAAGACAGCACATGATGGTGTTTAATATTAGGATAGAGTAACAAAAGATCACTAATTTTATCCAAATCATGAGAATTCCAATTTGGATTACGAGTAACTAAACGATCAGCATCATGTGGCACGTGAGTATAACAATGCAAACCTACGCCATTTTTTTGTAACTGTGTTGCCGCAAGGGCAGATACCGTTGAGGAGTCTAGACCACCACTGAGATGCGCTCCTATATTACCAATGGCTCGTATGCGATGACTAATTGCCGAATCTAAAATTTCCCTTGCATGATCAGCATACTGCTGAGGATCTTTATAACGAATCGACTTACGTGGCAAACGCCAATAACGCTTTAAGTGAATTTTTTGGCGAGATACGTTGACATAATGCGCAGCAGGTACTGCTTTAACAGTTTTAAAAATAGTTTGCTCTTGATCAACGTGGCAATGGACGATTTGCCTCATTAAGAAATTATCATCAATATCAAGATGAGGTAAGCAATAACGGAAGGCATTAACCGTGTTTGATACAATCAATGTACGCTTATGATAGTGATACATTAATTGCTTTTGCCCTAACTGATCTCTAAACAAATGCACCCGTTGTTTTACCTTATCCCACAACATAAAAGCAAAATCGCCTTGGAGATGTTGCACGCATGACACACCCCACTGTTGATAAGCTCGAATCACATATTCCACATCTGACAGAAGCTCACGCTCATGAGAAGGAACCGATAAATCATCAGCAAGCATGTATCGATTAGTGAGATAGAGGCTACCCATAACCACTACACCACTGGAAGGATCCTGGAAAGGCATAGGCGACCTATGACACTGTGGCGTAATAAATCGATTAATTGCCGCCAAACAACCCCCGTCGGTCCGTATTGTCTCAATCGCGTCCGGCTCCCACAGAGGGCTTTTAAAAAAAACTTTATTAATCCAGTCAATATCGACGAATTGACGATCAAAATTGATCATTGCGGCAAATAACTGCATCTTGTGACATCCTGTAAAATGCATTAAGTTAATGCATGTTACGTTAACTACTTTTTAACAACAAGGAAAGTCCATGAGAAAAATCATACTACTAGGAACTTTAGGCTTAATGAGCGCCGCTCCCATGAGCTTTGCTGCCCTACAAGCCAACCAATTGACTGACGGCCAAAGCTACCCATGTTTTATACGGGCTGATAGCAATCTGACGGCAGCGTCTTTTAGCTGTACAGGTGATGCCTGTCAAGTGAACTGCACTGACGGCTCTTGCATTGCTTTCGCTGGAGAACTCACCACTGATTACACTGAAAGTGTTGCATGCTCTTTATCAGTGACCTACTCCAACGGTGAACAAGATACATTAACACACACAGTAGATAGTAATAACTATGACGCTCCTACCTCCGGCTTAACCACAGCACTCGACACAAGCTCTAGCTATGCTAATAAAGTCTGCCCTAATGGCTTTAGCGACTGCGCCTACTGGACAGTCAATGGCTAACCCGTAAAGCGAGTGCAGACTCATTATGAGCCTGCACTCATTATCAGACACATACAGCAATGACGATGAAAACAACGGCTTCTACCCGACTTAAACTACTTGACCTTGCACTCTGCCAGGCACCTCATACTCCTCTCCTCTTAGATCAACTCTATAAAACCAGCATCAACGAACAATCCTACACAATCGCTATGAAACATTTTCAAAACTCTCTCTATCAGGATGCTAATCGAGGTGACCTTTATCGTTATTTTACGTTATGTCGACTATCCAATCAGTGGGACAGCCTACCCTATCAAATAGAGCGAGCTTTTTGTCAAAGTAGCGCGACTCACAACTTACCTCTATGGAATACCGCACTCTCAATTAAAGCTTATATAGACCATTACATGAAGCGAACCTTCACGACCTCTACCAGTCAACTATTTAATATCAAGAGAGATATCTACAGTGAGCACATAGCCTTAAATCCCTCTATGAATCAGGACATCATATCCACTCTGCAACGCTCAACAACAAGACACTATGAACCTAAAGGTCAATCAACACGAAAAGGGGATGTTATCGGCTTTAAATGGAGTGACACCGAAACACTTTCCCAACTTCACTCAATGATACATACCCACCTCAAACGATACATGCGACGACTTCAACAACATCACCCGATGATGAACCACTCATCGAGCGCACAATCATCACATCCTTGGGCGATTTCATTTACCAATGGCGAGCATCAAATATCACACATTCATCCTGAAGGTTATATCAGCGGTATTTACTACCTTATCAACTCACACACGAAACATTCGGCAGGTCATTTGATAATGGGATCAGCACCGCGTGACTTTATCCCCGTATGGGACACACATACAATCACACCAACTGAAGGTATGCTCGTACTATTTCCTTCTTACTATTTTCATAGTACGACACCTACCGATCAGCACCAAAAAAGACTGAGCATTGCCTTTGATTATTATTTAAAATAGAACCAATAATAAAAAAATATTATAAAACATGCAGTTACAATCAATAAGCAACAAAGTCCTTATATTTCGTCTACAATAACAAATGGATATAACAACCCACACCTACTACGCCACGTAGTAGGTGTTTTTTTATGCATCAATAAACGTCTACTATTTTTTCCCAAGCGGGATTTAACGCTGCTTTTATCTCCAGGCAATGACATCAAAAAAAATAATCATCACTACATCAACGAGTAATTATCGCGCTTTTTTGATCACTAAAAATATTTACCGGTTAATTGATCGCTATAATGAAACATTAATCACTCATCGCCAGTAAATATTTTACTTATGTGGATTTAAGACAATATAATCAACACCCCATTAACACTACCGAGATCACTATGAACAAAATCGCCCTTACTTGTCTAACGTTATCCATTGTGACACTGACACCAACACTCCATGCCGACCTCTTTCATCGCTTCAAAATTGCTGAAGGAGAAGGGTCCTATGAAAGTGGGCAAGCCTTATGTGACAGCATCCAATCCAGTCGTGGCAACCGTAAAACCACCCTATGCGACCCCATCTACAACGCATCTAGCGATCAAACCATTATGGTGACCGATGGCGACCAAAAATGGCATACCGTAGAACCTAATCACTGGATGGCTTATTACTCTGATGAGATCTACTTAATCGATATTACGGTCAGCAATGCTGATAAGACGATGATTTACAGCGAAGCGACAGTACACAGTAACTGGTACGGCGAAGGACTATCTTGCAACCAACAAATTTGCTCGCTGTGGTGAATACACCCTCTTACTCCACACACACTGGCTGATGTGTGAGCTGGTCCAATGACAACACCTGATCCGCATAATGGGTTAGGTGTGACTGATGCGTCACCATAATAATCGTCAAGGGATAGTTTAAACCACGAATCGCTTGCCAAAACTGTTGTTCACTGTTGTGATCCAATGCGTTGGTTGCTTCATCCAACACCAGACACTGTGGTGACTTTATTAATGCCCGTGCAAGCGCTATTCGCTGACGTTCTCCGCCTGACAAACGCACACCGTTAGGACCTAGCACGGTGTCTAGACCTTGTGGTAACTGTTTCACTAGAGCACTGGCGGATGCCTGATGCAATGCCTGCCAGATTTCATCATCAGTGGCATTAGGGTGACCAACCAATAAGTTGTCACGCAGCGTAGTATGAAATAACACCGTTTCTTGTGGCACATAGCCAATGACACACTGCCATTGCAGTGCCAATGATTCGGTTAAAGGCATGCCATCGAGATAGATCTGACCTGAAGTAGGCGTCACCAGCCCACACAGCAAATCCAATAAGGTGGATTTACCACAACCAGATGGCCCCATGAAACACGTCATTTGACGACAAGGAATGCTAAACGATACCTCTTGCAAAATCGCAGGCTCTGCCTCTTGTTGATCCGCATGACGATAAGTGACTGCGCGCACTTCTATTGCATCACGAACCATCAACGTGTGTGGTTGACTCTCATAGTGTGGCTGTTGATGTGACTGACATCGTTGATTGAAAGTATGTAACTCATCTAAGGCTGGCTTCACTTTTAACAGTTGCTGATAAGCACCATGCATGGAAGACAGCTGAGAGATACAACGAGAATAAATATACAGCAACACTAATAACGTAGTGATAGGCACCGACAACCAAGTCACTGCTGCATAAAAAATCACAGCAAAGGCCACTGCACCACCGACCAAATAAGCCGATCGATTTAACGTGCTGATACGGGTATGCACCACTTGAGGTTGATTAATTTGCTCTGAAATCGTATTAATCAATGCCTTTTGCTGCTTCTCTAACTGATACATTTTACAGAGCTTTAAACTGCGTAAGTGCTCCCCAACCCACTGGTTTAAATTAGCAAAGCTATCGACCTGCTGCTGTGCTTGAGGCACAATCCAACGATCCCATTGACGAATCAACATAAACAGCGTCACACCCACGAGCACTGCCACTGCAGTAAGCATCCAATTGAAATAGCATGAAATCAGTAAATAAACGAAAGCAAAACACGCGGTTGAAAGCAGTTTAATGACTTGCCCACAGGCATAGGATGCATTTTGAATATTCATGATCAAGAGATGATTCAAATAGCCTGTTTTAAACGTTTTGATAAAAGACCAACGACAATGAATTAAGCTTGCATAAATACGTTCTCGTAAAGACATGGCAATGACATTGTTAAGCTCAGTCGTGATTAATGACGCTCGATAACGAATCGCCGTAAACGCGACCACTATGACAATATAAGCCGATAGCGCCATGGGCAATGTCAATTGAACGTTATGAAACAACGATAGTCCATGAGCTGCATGTGATGACAGCGGTGTTAACTGCAAAACAGGCAATAAAATGAGCAGACCCATGCCGTCAAACAAACTGGATACAATGGTCCAAGCAGCAACGCGTCGAATTAAACTTCGGCATTGCATCAACCAGTCACGCATTAACTCCCACACATCACACCTCCTTGTTCATCCACCCTATTTAAACAAACACTTAAAATCAATCCATTTATCTCATATATAATACCTGATAAGCGACATAAGGTATCTTTACATCTTCCTGCCAATCACACACTTCTCATAGCAAGGGAAATCCTGCGACCATCTTGACAAAGCGAGCCTAGAAACATAGAGTCTAGCACCAATAACTCATGGTAGTTAAAACATGAGCCATCCCATCATTTTAAAGGAACGGACTTATGAAAAAAATCACACTCATCACAACACTACTTGCAGCAACCTTTTATATCTCACCAGGGCTAGCCGATATCATTTATCATAAAGAACTTCATGAGAGCTTCAACACAGGCATGCCAGCGACAGGCAGTGATGCTTGCGCAATTGTTGACAGTGAAGCTAAATGCTCCCACCAGCACTGTCGTCACCATTTTAAAATGTGCATACCCATTCTTAATACATCAAGCAACCAATCACTGACTGTTGACGATGGCAAAACGTTTACGGTTCCCCCTCAATCTTGGATGGCCTTCTACTCTGACGATTACTATATTCTTCCTATCAAGATTTCTAATAGTGATGGCGACAATATCTTTAACCCAAACAGTCAAGGCTATATGACCCTCAGTCTTAAGTGCACATCAGACCACTGCAGCGACTGGGGTTGATTAGCAGGGGCGGATTAATCCTGACAGTCAGTTAAATCACCTGGGCAATCACATCAGACAAGGTTGATGCGGCAATCACTTCGACACCGGCTGGCAAAGTCTTTG
>DMFG01000048.1 GCA_003450655.1 Coxiellaceae bacterium
AGCTACCACTGCAGCAGATAAGTCGCCGAGTGTTTTAATAATGAATTGTTGTAATTGACTGTCAATGGTCAGGTGAAGGGTGGGTCCGGCATGAGCAGGTTGTTGGCTGAGTGTATGAACAATCTGTCCGCGTGCATTAATCTCGACTTGTTGAAGGCCTGTTGAGCCGTGCAGTGTGGTCTCAAGTCCTTTTTCAATACCCGTTTTGCCAATATACGTTGATGCGAGGTAATTATTTTTATTCAGTTGATTGAGGTCTTGGTCATTAATTTTTCCGACATAGCCAACCACGCTGCTGCCAACTGCTTTTAGTGGATATTCTCTTTGTAATGATGCGGTAATAGAGGCTCCTGGAAAGCGGTAGGCGTTGACATAGAAGCGATCAATTTGTTCTTCATTAAGTTTGGTGGGTAGGGGAGCTAGGTCGTAAGCATGGTATTGGTTGAGACGATGTTTAAAGCGTTTGATGGCTATATTGTCGATGTCTAATGTCGTTCGTAAATCCTCAAGTGTTGCGTCCATGTTTTTAATTTTTCCTGGTATCAGGCTTAGGGTATAGCTCGGGATATTTTTGGCAAGTAAGACCCCGTTGCGATCATAAATAAGCCCACGTTCAGGAGCTTTGGCCATGACGTTGAGAAAGTTATTTCTAGAGAGTGTGGTGTACTGAGTGTGACTAATTATTTGAAGATAAAAAAGGCGGATGATTAAAATGATAAATACGATGCAAACACCTACAATCATTCGGCGGTAACGTCGTTGAAAATCTGGTTGATCGGAGTGTTGTTTCATGAAAATGGGTGTGTGTCATTTCAGTGATCGCTAATCTAGCATGTTTTATTAGCGATGGTAAGGATGATTCTGGTGGATGCTCCAGGCGCGATAGAGTTGCTCTGCCATGACAACTTTAACCAGTGGGTGTGGTAGCGTCAGTGCTGATAATGACCATTGTGTGTGTGCCCGCGCTAGGCAAGCAGGAGATAAGCCTTCAGGGCCACCAATCAGCAAGCAAATATCTTGGTGATGGTCATGCCACTGCAAGAGTTTGTCAGCAATGTTCTGTGTGGAAACAGCTGATCCTAGTCGATCAAGCGCAATGATGTGTTGGCCAGGAGTGATCGCTTGAATGATTCGTTCGCCTTCTTGTTCGAGGATTTGCTCAATGGGGGCATTCTTTCCGCGTTTGTTTGCAGGAATGCTGATCAGTGAGAGTTGGTAGTCTTTAGGTAGGCGTTTTGCGTACGTTTCAAAGCCATCGTTGGCCCAAGTAGGTGGGCTATTTTCAATGGCAATTAACGTTATTTTCATGGCTTATTGGCTCTGCTGTTCACGCGAAGATTCTGTCATGTTCCAGAGTTTTTCAATGCTATAAAATTCTCGTGTTTCGGCTAGCATGATATGTACCACAACATCGACAAAGTCAATCAGGATCCATTCGCTGTTGTCATCACCTTCTGTGCTGAGTGCGCGCTCACCTTGTTGTTTAGCAAGTAGGCTGACTTTTTCCGCCAAGGTAAGTGCATGGCGTTTAGAGGTGGATGTGCAAACCACAATGGTGTCAGTGACATCGGTTAAATGAGTCACATCAAATGATTTGATATCAATAGCTTTGTTGTCTTCTAGGGCGGTAATAATTAACGCATGTAGCTCTTGAGGTGAGAGGGTGTTTGTTTCCATGATAAATCCGGTGGTCAAAAAAAGAGTGCATCTTAACTAAAAAGGTTGGGTTCCGCAAACATCGATGCGGTGTCGATACTTCTTTATGGTGATTTGTTTGGATTAGCGTATACTACTGGCCAGCATGATGGATGGCGAAGGAGGCCAAATGACAAAGCAGCTCGTTACGATCGAAGAACAGCAAGTCTTTTCACAGTCAGCAGTGTGGCAAGCACAACGTCACTACTATGACGAGTCGGGTATTGATGCGTGGTCGGGCGATGTGCCTTGTTATATCACGACCAACCCATTTATCGCATACCACTATGCTGCGGTAGTCGCTGCGTTCATTGAAGATTGGCAGGCTAAACATCCTGAGTGCTCAGGTGAGCCTTTTTATTGTGTCGAAATTGGTGCTGGCCATGGGCAGTTTGGCTTTTATTTTTTGAAAAAACTTCAAGAGATCATGCATGCAAAAGGTGTTCAGACAATACCTGTGTGCTATGTGATGACAGACTTTACCGCGAGTAATATTGATTTCTGGAAGAAGCACTCAGGGCTTGTGGATTTTGTTCAGTCTGGATTATTGGATTTTGCTCAATTTGACTTTGAGAAAGATGATCATCTGCATTTAATTCATCAAGATCGCGTGATATCTCGTGGTGACATTCAACAGCCCGTTGTGGTATTTGCTAATTATTTGTTTGATTCTATCGTTACTGATGTCTTTCGTGTCAATCAAGGTTCTTTAGAAGAAGCGCGAACCACTTTGACAACGCCAGCTTCTAATGTCGGTGAGTTTGGTCCTCGCGACTGGGAAAAAGTCAATTTCGCTTTCACGCATGCAGAGATGTCCGATGATTATTATCAGCATCCTGATTTTGATCGCTTATTAAATAGTTATCGTACAATGTCTGATGATACCTATTTGCAATTTCCTATTGGCTCATTGCGTGGCCTGGAAAATCTTAAGCGTCTCTCAAATGATAAAATGGTTTTATTGAGTTCTGATAAAGGGTATGTCAGTTGGGATGAGCTGGATGGTTTAGAAGCTCCAGAATTTGCTATCCATGGTAGCTTTTCTTTAATGGTTAATTTTCATGCTTTGGGTGAGTATTGTAAATCCCAGGGGGGTGATTGTCAGATCCCTTATGCGATTGATGGTTTTGTGTCTGGCCTCTTCTTGATGGGGCTGACTTTGGATCAATTGCCAGCTACACAGTTGGCTCAAACTGCCAATATTATGGCCTTTGGTCCAGCGGAGTTCTTTTGTTTTTATGAGCACATGGAGCCCATTATTGAAAAGCAACCGCTTAAGACCATTGCGGCATACCTATCGTTGTCGCGATGGGATCCATACATCTATCAACAGGTCAGTGAGCGGATTAATGAGTTGGTCGATGATGCGGATGAAGACTTGGTGCAATATTTAACCGAGCATTTGCCTAAAGTTGCTGAGCAATTTTATTACCTGCCCGATAGTCATGATATTTTATTTGATCTTGCGGTCTATTATCACGAGGCAGAGCATTATCAAAAAGCTATTGATTTCTATGAGCAGTCTTCGCAGTATTTTGAGCCAACGTATGCCTTACATTATAATTGGGGTTATAGTTTATACCACGCCGGTTCTCATCAGGAGGCCTTGGTGCATTTCGAAAAAGCGTTGGTGTTGCAGCCTGGCGATGATGATGCTAAACAGTGGGTAGGACGATTACACGACGAGTTGGTCGTTGTTTAAGTATTCTAAAAAAGGATTGTTATGCGATTGATTGGTGTTTGGTCATCAGAAAAAGCATTATCGTATTTTGCGGGTTATTTGCAATCTTTAGGTGTTCATTCTCGAATTCTACCGCATGAAGATCAATTTGAATTATGGGTTATAAAAGATCAAGACCTTGAGCGTGCGCGTCAAGAGTGGAGTGAGTTTATTACCCATCCTGATGCACAGCAATATCGTGTCCGTATTAAAAAGAAGTCTTCATCTGATCGTCAATTGAAGGCGCATTATCGTCGCTATTTTAAACGCCCGCGCGGTAATACTTTAACGATGCTTGTTGTAGTCATAGCGGTGTTGTGTTTTCTTGTTCAGCGCACTGTATGGCCAGGTCTGGCGCAGCAGTTGCTGATTGTGCAGCCAGGGCAGGCAGCCCTTCATTCATGGCTGTATAATCCCTGGC
>DMFG01000144.1 GCA_003450655.1 Coxiellaceae bacterium
GACTCAAAAAGTTAAAAAAACCCACAAAATAAAGCATTATTATTAAATAAAAAGCTGAGACTTAAGGACGCAAATGGTATGATGCACACACATTCAGAATGGGTTAACGCTTTGAGAAAGTCGGATTTATCTTACGAGGATTTAGAGACTAAAATTGAGTCCCAAGAAACTAAAATCGAACTCCTGGACAGTAAGCTTGAATATCAGGATCAATACATAGAGCAGCTACAGCACATCATAGCCGACTTAAGGCGCCATCGATTTGGCACAAAATCAGAGCGGTTCGAACATCCCGCACAAGGAAAGCTTGAGTTAGACAACAACCCACTCATCCAACAGAGACCAGAAGCATGTACAGTCGCGATTCAAAGGTAAGCGTGTTAGCAAATATACCCTAGCAACATAAGCATACATTGCTAGCCTTCTATCTGGATGCTTGCCACAAGTCAGGCGAAGATGTCGTTAAGAAATATAATCATTAATGAGAACGCATTAAACATCTATATACCAAAAACGCAAAGAGACTCATTGAGAAATATAAATATATTAAAGGCA
Source organism: Coxiellaceae bacterium (assembly GCA_003450655.1). Classification (GTDB taxonomy): domain Bacteria; phylum Pseudomonadota; class Gammaproteobacteria; order Coxiellales; family Coxiellaceae; genus UBA9148. The sequence continues at coordinate 556 of DMFG01000144.1, forward strand.
TTTGGGTATGAGTAGTAAATTGGCTAGCTAAGAGGGTAATTAGCGAGGTTAATAGCATGATACAGACACCAGAGATGGCATTAACAATACCACCTAGATTTGGGAATAAGCTGGGTGAAATTGCAAATGAACATGGCTGGATCAGCCCGCCTGCAAGATAGATTAATAAGAGTGGCGTTACAACCGTTGTTAATCCAAAGGGTAATTTGGTCATTATTAATGAGGCACAACCAGTTATTATCACCATGATAATCAGACCTGAGATTAAAATAGCACGAGCATCAAAAAAAGTAAGGAACAATCGATTAAGTAAACTGCCTACAAACCACGTTGCACCCAGGAGAAAAGCCACATGACCAAATTCAATAGCCGAGTAGTGTAAGCTGTCCTGAATAATAAAAGGCCCCATAACATTGAATAGAGCCATTAAGGAATAAATAACACATGAGCAGATGATGCAACCAATAAATACGGGGTGTTTTAACACTTTACTATAATTTAAATAAATCGCTTTAATGTAAAAAGCCTCTTTATATTTTTTTGTCTCAGGCAAAAAAATAAAGCTAACAATTAATATTAGAAAAGAATAACCCGCTAAAAAATAAAAACAGGCATGCCACCCTAAGTAATGTTGCAAATAACCACCAACCACTGGTGCTAAAATAGGGCCGCCTGACCAAGCTATTCCCACATAAGTTGACGCTTTTTGTAGTGCTTTTCCTGAAAAGCAATCGCTTAAGCATGCTTTAGCTGCAATGCCAGGCACTGCGATGGCAATACCTTGCACTAACCTCGACATCAAGAAGAGATGAATAGTTGATGCCCGCACTGATTCAATGCAAGCTAACGTATAGACGAAAGCACCGGCCAGTAGGATGGGGCGTCGTCCTAAGCTATCGGATAGTGTTCCAAGTGCTAGCTGACCGATGCCGTATCCTAATAAATACAAGGTGACGCTTGCTTGCACTTCCATTTGGGAGGCATGATAATAATAAATAATTAATGGTAATTATGGCACGTGAATATCGACCCCGGCCCCAGCTAATGGAATCATTATGATGATTAAGAACATAATCATATGATCTGAGTTTGTTTTTTTCATGATCATTGATTATTTCCTAAGTATGAAATAAAAAGCTGTTGAGAATCAGCTAACACCTTATTATTGCGTGACTAACAAGTCAATTTCCCTTGTCGTCTTGAAATTACAAGCTCCACAGACTCCATCATTACTTGCTAGCTTCAAGCCAATGCTCTGATTGCGCAATCGCCTGTTGTTCGAAAAATTGCTCACCCGATAAGTAGACACATCCAGCTTGTATACAACGTTGCGCTAACTGTTGCTGTATTGCAGGGTAATTGCAATCCAATACCCATGGTCGATGCTTTAAGAGTTGCATGACCACAGACTCGACAGCGCGATCATTAATCACCTTTGACGGTAATGCATAAACCACCCCATCAACGATTTGTGTGGAATAATCCAATGCATCACTCCATTGACAAACATTAAGAGGCAGCTGCTGTAACACTGCATGTGTAGTTCGGTTAATCACTGTCACCTCAACATCTTGCTCAATCAGCGCTTGAACAATAGCCAGCCCTGCCCCACCGCAACCCAACACCCAGACTTTTTTACCTCTCAGTGCGTGACGCGCCAGAATGGTTTTTACCGCACCTTGGCCATCGGTATTACTGCCATACCAATCCACATCTTGTCGAGTCAGTGTATTAACTGCTAAACAGTTTGATGCAACATTAACGTACTTCATCACAGTTTGTTTTAAAGGCATGGTGACACTGATACCTCGAAAAGGCAGCGGCTGAATCACCCTAAAAAACTCGGCACACTCATCCGCTTGTAATCGAATTTTTAGATACAGCGCTGGCTGCTGCAACACAGCAAATCGCTCGTTATGAAACTCATGCCCTACACTGGCCTCTATAGGATCACCAATTAAGGCATATAAATCACAACCTATAGTGTGCCGCAATAGTCGATAAGTTCGCTCTAAAGCACTTATAGTCGGCATGTGCTGTAAGACAGCACTGGATTGATCGAGAGACGCATACGTCCAATAATTGCCGAGAACAGCACCGGCAATGCGCCCAAAAAAACCGTCCTCACCCATACAATGACCTATAAAATCATGCTCCGCCGTGTGTGCTTGCACACAACACAACATCTTGAGTGCATCAATCGACCTTGTGGCTGTAGTCACCAGCTTGTACAGAGAAACAGCTGGGTGATGCATGCTGGCAACGATAGCCGACAAATCTTCTGGCGAGCCAGAAAGATCGTGATAAGAACGAATGAATCGTGTGGCAGGAGATAAGGTTTTAAAACGTTCAAGCACGTCACCTGAAACATCGTATTCCACATCCATGTATTGCGGCTTTAACGATAATAATGATGCCAATAAAGCGATTCGATCAGCCTCATCACCGAGGTACTTTCCTCCTTGCCTAGCGGGACGCAGAGTAATAATACACGGCACATGAATGAGCGACATTAACTCAGCTACCTGATCGACAGTTATGGTGGAACAATAATCACAACGCAACTCAACCGCATAGGCAGTTGCTGGAACACGCAAACAATCACGACGCGCAGTCGCTAAGTCTTCAATAGCAATGGAAATCACAACACGGGGCAACACAATAACTCCTTAGCATAAGCTTGACAGGCTTGACGCATCGCCTGTTGATCGATACTGATTGCCCACTGATGACCATTATCATTAACAACCCCTAAAGCCTTTAATAAAACACAGCGAATGTCATCTACATACGATTTCTTATCACGAAACATACACTCAATACAGGCATCCCATTGTTGGACTGACCACGATTGGATGTCAACAACAGGCGCCAGTGATAAGACCTGTTGGATACGCTGCCAATCAGACTTAGAGAGCTCGTGATGCTGATAGGATAAATAGCTTTCTATCCATAAGCCTGCGCGAACCGCATCGCCATGAGTAATACTGTAATCTGATACCGCTTCAATCGCATGGGCCACGGTATGACCGAAATTCAGCACTTGACGCTCACCACTTCGCTCACATTCATCCGCCTGAACCACTTGAGCTTTAACCTCAATACTGGACTTGATTGTTTGTAACCATAATGTTGAATCGATCACTTGATGGTTTTGCAAATGATCGGCTAAGACTTCTAAATCATTCAGAAGGGTAGCATCCTTGATAAAAGCATGCTTCACCATCTCAGACCAACCTTGCCATAACTCAGCAATGGGTAACGTTGAAAGAAAACTCACATCAATATACACAGCTTTTGGCTGAGTAAAAGTGCCAATAAGATTTTTACCCTGTGGTGTATTCACTGCTGTTTTACCACCAATAGACGCATCAACCATAGCGAGTAAGGATGTGGGCAGATAAAAACAGGGAACACCGCGTAGATAAGTAGCAGCGATAAATCCAGCCATGTCTAATACCACGCCACCACCACAAGCGATAACGACAGTTTTTCGTGTGCAACCTAAAGCGAATAATTGATCTTCTAATGCAGCTTTTGTCTCGCGGGTTTTAGATAACTCACCCGCCGGGAAAGACAGCACCTGACAAGGTCGCCCAGCTGATTGAACAGCAGATTGCAACAACTCAGCATAAAGCTTACCAACGGTATCATCGGTAATAATGACACAGGCATAAGCGTTGTAAGGGCTCAACCACTGCTGTAAGCGTAAGGATAATAGGGACATATTATCGTCAAAGGTAATTGAGCAATGCCCTAGATTGTGCTGATAGTTAAATTCATTCATAAGATAAAACACTTCTATTTTTCG
>DMFG01000216.1 GCA_003450655.1 Coxiellaceae bacterium
GGATGGTAATGATCGTAAAGCTTGTTTAGCAGCTCGCTGTGATGTGTAGCGGCCGTAAGCTACTTTGTACCAATTATTACTCTGTGTGATAAATGTATTAGGCTGTTGAACTTTATTCATATAGCTTTCTGCTTCGCTATGTTTATGAGAAGCATACAGTTGAATGGTATATCTTTTCTCGCTGGAGGTTTGTTTTTCAGTTGCACGTTGAGTTGTGCTTTTTGATGCTAGTTGCGAGGTTTTCTTTGAGGTGCTTTGATGTGATGCTGTTGGTTTTTTTGTATTTTCATCTTTCAGTAATGTGTTAAATGTGATCGGTTTTTTTAGCCACGCATTAATGGTTTGTAAGCTTTGTGAGTTCAGTGTGGCTGCATTTTCTTGTAAATCGATGAGTTGAGTGAGATAAGCATATTGATCAGAAATATAGGTTTGTTTGCTGGAGTATAGTTGAGAGATGCTTGATAGAACATCTTCAATATCTTGAGTCCCCACTTGGTAGCCAGCTTGCGTGGCTTCTAATGACTTTTCTGATGATATTACGCCTTGTCTGTCGGCTTTAACCTTGCTGATATTTGATTTAACCCCTAAAAATGCATTTCGTGTGTTTTGTACTGTTTCTCTGTACTGATACTCAAGAGCGCCAGTTTGGCTGACATAGTCATAACGTGCTTGGCGTGTGCTTGCGTAGACTAGACCACCCTGAAAGGGTACGTAGTCAACTGTAAGGCTGAGTGTGTTAGAGTCTTTGCTTTTGTTATTGTTGGCTCCCCAGTCGTGCAATGCGCCTGCGCTTCCGTAGACATAGGGCGCAGCTCCTCCTGCCTGTACCTTAATATTTTGTTTGGCAGCAAGTGTTGTATATTGTTGACTTTGTAGTGTGTAATTTTGTTTTGTAGCCAAGCTAACCCACTGGTTGAGATTGTTAGGTTTAGGTACCATCAATGGTACGTTGGTTTCGATGCCTTGGAGTGTTTTATAACGATGATTGGTTATCACTGCTAGTGCTTCTATATTATCACGCAATGTATTTTGGTCAGCGATCGTCTGAGCAACTTGTGCGTCATAGCTAGCTTCAGTTGTATAGACATCAACACTTGAAATTAAACCTACTTTATATTTTTGCTGGTTGGTGGTGAGTTGATTATACAGTTGACGAGTATAGGCTTTGTCGTAGATTACAGTTTCTGCTGCTGTCATAACATTGAAATATGCACTGGCGGTGCTTTGCATTAAGCTTTGCTGTGCTGCAAAGTAAGCGGCAGTAGCAGCTTTTACGCTATAGTCTGACTCTTTGATTCCCATCCAGCCGGCGTAATTGAAAATAGGTTGAGAAACAGATACAAAAGCATTACTAGTATCTTTGTGATTACCAGAGCTATCTGACTGGGAATAGTTGTATTCAGTGCTGACATTGGGTAAATAGTAGGAGCGGGCAATAGGAAGATTTTGTTTAGCTGACTGCCAGGTTGAGATAGCTTGCTGGTAGGTTTGATCATTTTGCAGTGCGTCTTGGTAAACTTGCATGAGGTTTTCAGCATAAATATTTGTGGCTAGTAAGCAGAAGGGGATAGTGAATAGTGTCCGACGAATAAAGCTAAACATAAGTTGTCCTTTATAGTGGCGAGTATGAAGCTCGCAAATACGTAAAAGTCTGATTCACATAGGATAAATGGTGGTATTCTGAATGTAAACCAGGGACATTATCCTATGAATTTCAACGAAAGCCAACTGTTTGAAGATTAACTCCAGGTGAAACTTCCGAATATGTTTAATGTTTGATCGATTTCGCGCGTTGTATGGGCTAGCGAGATAAACCCAGCTTCATATGGAGAGGGTGCAAAGTAGATGCCATGATTAAGCATATGTTTAAAAAATGAACTAAATAAGGTTGGGTTGGTTTTTGTGACTTCCGTATGGGTCTTAGCTGGCGTTGATTGCCCCGTGAAATGAAGGCCAAACATTCCGCCGATGGCATGGCCTGATAGTTGATGGCCTTGGTCATGGGCAATCGATATCATTCCTTCTATTAAACGATAAGTGAGGGTTTGTAGGTCTTGGTATGTGGCTGGTGTGAGTTGCTTGAGAGTTGCTAAACCAGCAGCCATACTGATCGGGTTTCCTGATAATGTACCAGCTTGATAGACATCGCCAAGGGGGGCTAAGTGGTCCATTAGTTCTGCTTTTCCACCTAGTGCGCCTATGGGTAGTCCGCCTCCGATTACTTTTCCGAGCGTGGTTAAGTCAGGCTCTACGCGATAAAGGGATTGTGCTCCTCCCAGTGCAACACGAAACCCAGTCATGACTTCATCAAAGATTAACAGTGTTTGATAGTGGTTACAGAGTTCTCGTAGACCTGTTAGAAAATCATTTGTTGGTGTAATAAGATTCATGTTTCCTGCGATGGGCTCGATGATAATCGCTGCTATGTCATGACCATATTGCTCAAAGAGTGTTTGGACAGAGTCTAGATTATTGTAAGTCGCTACTAAGGTATCTTGCGCTGTTCCAGGAGTAACTCCCGCTGAGCTGGCTGTGCCTAATGTGAGCGCACCAGAGCCAGCTTTGACTAGAAAGCTATCAGCATGGCCGTGGTAGCAGCCCTCAAAGGTGATAATCTTTTGTCGCTGAGTAATGCCTCTAGCTAAGCGAATTGCCGTCATAGTGGCTTCTGTACCAGAATTGACTAAGCGACATTTTTCAATTTGAGGCATATGCTTTTTGATGAGTTCACTTAAGCGAATTTCTAGTTCACAGGGGGCTCCATAGCTTAGTCCTTGCTGTGCTTGATCGATGATTGCTTGTGTTACGGATGGGTGGTTATGGCCTAATATCATTGGGCCAAAGGCACCGACATAATCGATGTATCGATTGTTATCACAATCAGTAAGATAGGCGCCCTTGGCAGATTGGATGAATCGAGGTGAGCCACCAACTGCAGAAAATGATCTAACGGGAGAGTTTACACCACCAGGTAAGGCTTGCTGGGCTTCAATAAAAAGTTGTTCGGATTGTTGAATGTTCACTTGTCAGTTACCTGTCAGTTGTGGTATTTGTTGCGATCTAAAGCGATCAAAGGGGAGAAGAGTATGTCATATAATAAGTACATGTGCATCTTGTGCGGTTATATCTACGATGAAGAGTTAGGTTGTCCTGAAGATGGTATTCCAGCAGGAACGTTATGGAAAGATGTACCAGAAGACTGGGTATGCCCAGAGTGTGGTGCGATGAAAATCGATTTTGAGTTAATTTAGGAAACTAAAGATATTAGGACCTAAGTAAGGTTTAACGACAGCAAGAATTACAATGCTGATGAGTAAAATAGTTGGTATCTCATTGTAATAACGAAAGAATCGTTCGCTGTGTTGTTGCTGCTGATGTTTAAATAGCCAGACAAATCGTCCACAGGATATGTGATACAGCCATAAACAGCCTACCAAAAGTAGCTTTATATGCATCCAATTAAAGTTCGCATAGTAATGATGTTTATGAAATAACAGGATCAAACCAAAAGCGGTGGTTAGTACAGCTGCAGGTGTGGTGATGTAGTAATACAGTTTATGTTCCATGAGGCTAAAACGTTCAAGACTGATCGCATCATGTGTGTTCGCATGATAAACAAATAAACGGGGTAGATAAAATAATCCAGCAAACCAACAGACCATGGCGATGATATGAAATGCTAATATAAGTTTCAATGGGGTTTCCGTTTAGTTGTACCGAATGTGAGGGTGACTGCCTCGTGAAGAGTTTCCGTCAATGCACCATGGTGAGCGTTGATTTTTTTGATCCGTAATATTTAGACTGCCATAATTTTGACAGTTTGCTGCACTGCCGCTAAAGGTTGTTTGACTGCTTTTATGGTACAGCCATGCAGCAAGGCACATTAAAATTAAGATAATAATAGCCAGTCGAGTGTTTGAGTCGATTTTTTTCATGGGATTGTTTCGGTAGCTGTTGAGTTGTTTGGGATTTTACCGTGCTTGTATGCTTCACTCAATCCCTTTTGATTAAGGAATAAGCCGATTTTCGGACATGATGTTGACATTTTGTTCATTTGTCGGGCATAATTTGCCACCTTTTTGCTTAAGGTAATCAAAGACTCACTATCAAGAGAATTGTTATGTCCAATACATCTAAGCCTATTATTCATGTCACTGATGCTGCAGCCCATAAAGTCCATCAGCTAGTTGTTGAAGAGGAAAATTCAGCACTAAATTTACGTGCGTTTATAACGGGTGGTGGTTGTTCTGGCTTTCAATATGGCTTCACTTTTGATGAAGAGGTGAATGATGATGATACGGTGGTTGAAAAAAAAGTTGTTACTGATGATGGTGATATCTCAATGTGTTTAGTGGTTGATGCTTTAAGTCTCCAATACCTCAAGGGTGCTGAAATTGATTATCGTGAAAATATCGAAGGCGCGCAATTTGTGATTCGCAATCCCAATGCAAAAACAACATGTGGCTGTGGTTCTTCTTTTTCTGCGTAATATAAAAACAATGGTTTCTGTAGGTCAACAAGATAGCCATACTTGAGTGACTATTAATTTCAGATAGCTAATTATGCTTGGCGGAGATAAACGTCATACCGACTGCTTTTACCTTTAAATTGAATCGAGGGTGTTGTTTGGTTAATGAAAGGGGCGTGCAAGTGGCGTTTGACGACCACACGTTTGGTGGCCACTTTGAGACTATGGGGTAGTAGCTGATCGGCGTCTAGGTCATCACCAATGAGGTCTCGGAGTAGTCGCATATCTTTTTTGACCAGTGCCGATTGCTTACTTTCAGGAAACATTGGGTCGCAATAAATAACTTCGGGGTATTGTTCAGGTGGGAGAGAAGCTAAGTATGTACAGGCTTCTTGATGATGCAGTGTGAGTGATAAGGTTTGAAACCATGTTGCGGAGTGAGCTCTTTGAAGTCCGTCACGCAATAAGGCATATAGAATCGACGAGCGCTCGACTAAAGTCACACTACAGCCTAGGCTAGCCAGTACAAAACCATCTCGCCCTAATCCCGCAGTGATATCAAGGATAGTGGGTTTGTACCCTGACTTCAGACCGATTGCTCGACCAATCAGTTGGCGTTTACCTCCGCCAAAGCGATATCGGTGATAATTACTGCCGGATAAAAAATCGATGCGTAAAGGTTTTTGTTTGGAGTGATCTAATGCGGTTAATTCTAGACCTGCATGTGTGACCTTGAGAGTAAAGACGTCCGTTCCTTCTGGAGAGGGGTTGTAAGGGATATTGAGTTCTGTTGATAAAGCCATTGCATGATCTATAAGCGCTGTTTCGGTTGTGGTGATATAAACTTGAGTCATGATCTGTGATCTGTGCATGAGTAAAACCGCAGTATAGTGTTCCAGAAGGGTCTTGTCTCTAGGTGGAGGTGACAGGTGTTGGGTTCTCGGTTATAGTTCGAGCTCCTTACAGTGTGAAAGTGCCGTTGTCACCGAATCACTATAACCAGTTGTGGATCGATCAATGCGTTGGATGGGTAAGTTTTTAGGTTTCATGATTGGCTCAATGATTATGCCACCTTTGGGAGTCATTGTAGGTCTAATCCTAGGACACTTATACGACGTTGGCTTATTGCAGCAGTGGTTGTCTTTGCCGGGACAAGGTGGGTCTCGTGATACTCAATCTGTATTCTTCAATGCAACATTTGCTGTGCTGGGGTATATCGCAAAGTCGGATGGCCGTGTCACTCAAAAAGAAATTGAAGTAACAGAATCCGTCATGATGCGTTTTCGTTTGACAGAATCAATGCGCCGGCAAGCGATTGAGCAATTTCATTTAGGAAAGCAGCCTGATTTTAACGTTCAATATGCGGTGGCTGAGCTTAAGCGAGCTTGTGTATTTAATCCGTCATTATTGCAAACCTTTGTTGAGGTGCAAATGCAATTAGCGTTTGCAGATGGTGACGTGTTGCCTCGAAAACGTCAGGCATTACAGCAAGTATTAGCGGCGCTGGGTATCTCTCCTTCTGTGTTTGAGCGATTAGAGCGCCAATACACGGCCGGGCGTAATTATCAGCGCCATAGTTATGGCCCTGATCGCAATCCAGGT
>DMFG01000039.1:0-685 GCA_003450655.1 Coxiellaceae bacterium
CAGCGCCATTCCCGAAACTGCTGTTACTGTCCGAGGCTGGGTACGTACCCGACGTGACTCCAAAGCAGGGATTTCTTTCATCGCACTGAGCGACGGGTCTTGTTTCGATTCTTTACAATTAGTCATCCCTAATACATTGACCAATTATGAAACAGACATTGCTCGACTGACCACGGGCTGCGCCATTAAAGCCACAGGCCAACTGGTACAATCTTTAGGGAAAAACCAATCGGTGGAAATGCAAGTCACCGACTTTACCGTGGTTGGCGATGTGCAAGACCCTGACAGCTACCCGATGGCTGCCAAACGTCACAGCATGGAACACCTGCGTGATCATTCCCACTTACGACCACGTACCAATATCATAGGAGCCGTCTCTCGCGTTCGTAATAGCATTGCTCAGGCCGTGCATCGGTTTTTTAATGAGGAAGGCTTCGTGTGGATTAACACACCCATTCTGACGGCATGTGATTGTGAAGGTGCCGGAGAATTATTCACTGTGACCGCGATGGATTTAAATAATATTCCCAAAAATGAACAAGGCAAGGTTGACTATCGACAAGACTTTTTTGGACAACCCGCCTACCTGACCTGCTCTGGGCAACTCAATGTCGAATCATATTGCATGGCACTGTCTAAAGTGTACACGTTTGGGCCTACCTTTCGTGCTGAGAATTCCAATACC
>DMFG01000039.1:962-4442 GCA_003450655.1 Coxiellaceae bacterium
TATACTTTTGGTCCTACTTTTAGAGCAGAAAATTCAAATACTTCAAGACATTTATCAGAATTTTGGATGATAGAACCTGAAATTGCCTTTGCCGACCTTAACGATGACATCGCACTGGCCCAACAACTGCTGCAATATATCTGCCGTGATATTCTCGAGCGTCACCCTGATGATATGGCCTTCTTTAATCAATGGGTCGATAAAACTTGTTTATCGCGAGTTGAACAACTGGTGAATACAGCCTTTGAGTGCATCGACTATACCGATGCGATCTCACATCTAGAAAAAGCCAAACAAACCTTTGAGCACCCTGTGCATTGGGGTATTGATCTGCAAACCGAACATGAACGCTACCTGACCGACACGTTGTTCAAAAAACCCGTGGTTGTGAAAAATTATCCAAAAGACATTAAAGCATTTTACATGCGCATGAATGACGATCAAAAAACCGTTGCTGCCATGGATGTCTTACTACCAGGCATAGGCGAGTTGATCGGAGGCAGTCAACGCGAAGAACGTCTGGACGTCTTGGAATCACGCATTGAAACGTGCGGCTTACCTGTAGAAGAATACCAATGGTATTGTGACTTACGACGTTATGGCTCAACACCACATGCCGGTTTTGGCCTCGGATTTGAACGTTTAGTTCGCTACATTACGGGTGTCAGCAACCTACGTGACACCATTCCTTTTCCACGCACCCCAAAAAGCATTCCACCCAACCGCTAATCATCATGATTTATCATGCTGTTTGACCGTATACGCGTGGATTTTTCATGGTTGCGATGCTAAGCTTCAAAACGCCTAACACATGGAACAAACAAGGAATATGGAAAAATGGCTGACAAACAATCAAAGCGAGCGCATCAGTTACAACTGAAAGCCGATTTTTTCCCAATGACAGTACTCAAACTGCAGTCAATTGACATCCCTGCCATCAGCGATGAGCTAACACACATACAAACGACAGCACCCAACTACTTTAATGATTCACCCATCGTAATTGATGTCAGTCATTTAAATTCTCAACAATCCCTAAACTTAAAACAACTGCGTCAAACACTCAGTGAGTTTAATATGACACCTGTGGGTATTCGAGGACTGGACAAAAAACTCAAACAGGATGCTAATGATCAAGGGCTTGCTATTTTAAATAATGAAAAACCGGCTAAAAAACCCACTAAAACACCCCAAAGCTCACCCACCTATACAGCTACCAAAGTCATCACTAAACCCATTCGGGCCGGCACGCAAGTCTATGCTAAAGATGCCGATCTCATTATTATGGCCGCAGTGAATGCTGGCGCCGAATGCATTGCCGATGGCAATATTCATATTTACGGCCCGCTCCGTGGCCGAGCCATTGCTGGCGCCACAGGTAACCCCAACGCACATATTTTCTGCAAACAGCTGGATGCTGAACTCATCTCCATCGCAGGACGCTACTTAGTCAAAGATCACATCACTGTGCCTAAAACTAAGCAACCCATGCTGCACATCTACGTGCAGGACGACCAACTCACTATAGAAGGAATATAATATGTCAAAAGTTATCGTTGTCACTTCCGGTAAGGGCGGTGTGGGAAAAACCACCACCAGCGCCTCACTCGCTACAGGCCTTGCTAACCAGGGCTATAAAACTGTCGTGATTGATTTCGACGTTGGTCTTCGTAACCTCGATTTAGTCATGGGTTGTGAACGCCGTGTTGTGTACGACATCGCAAATGTCATACAAGGTGATGCTACACTGAACCAAGCGTTAATCAAAGATAAGCGCAACCCTAACCTACATATCCTAGCCGCTTCACAAACTCGTGATAAAGATATTCTGACCAAAGAAGGCACTGGAAAAATCATTGAAGAACTCAAAGAAACCTTTGATTACATCGTGTGTGATTCACCGGCTGGCATTGAACGCGGCGCCCATATGGCCATGTATTATGCCGATCATGCCTTTGTTGTCACCAACCCTGAGATTTCATCTGTCAGAGACTCAGATCGCATCCTAGGCTTACTCGGTTCTAAAACACAACGTGCCGAACAACAACGCGAACCGATCACTGAACAGTTAATTGTCACTCGCTACTGCGATAAACGTGCCAGTGCTGGCGATATGCTTGCGATCTCAGACATCACGGACTTATTAGGCATTGAATTACTCGGCATTATTCCTGAGTCTAAAATGGTTCTCAATGCATCTAATGCTGGAACACCCGTTATTTTGCAAAACAAAAGTGATGCAGGACAAGCCTACCAAGATATCGTCTTACGCTTTTTGAAAAAGCTTCCGGCCTTCGATCCAAATGCCAAAAAACAAGGTATTTTTAAGCGTCTATTCAAAGGTCAGCCGGAGGTAGTAGCATGAGAGTATTAAAAGCACTAGGATTACACAAGAGCACTGCACAAACGGCTAAAGATCGCTTGCATATCATTATCGCGCAACAACGCTCTGAGGGTAATAGCCCAGACTATTTACCACAACTGCGCCAAGAAATTATGGAAGTCATTGCTAAACACACGCAAGTGGATCTCGACAACATCCACGTTGACCTTCAAACCAAAGATAATAATGCGGTCTTGGAACTCAATGTGATGTTCCCAGAACAGGTCACGCAATAACTCGCTAAGAGAGCGACTATGTCACAAGCACATCGCGCACTGGTCGCTCTCTTCATTATGACCGCCTGTTGGGGCGCAACATTTCCCTTTATTCACCAAGCGGTTCATGATTGTAGCCCGACGCTATTTGCCATCATTAGAAATAGTATCGCTGCAGTGGCCCTGCTACCCATTGTTATATCACGCTTTAAACGAACGACTCGAATAATGATCTGGCACGCACTCGTCTTGGGGGCACTCAATGGCTTTGCGAACATTGCGCAGTCAACAGGGCTCTTGACCATCTCCGCATCCAGCTCTGCTTTTATCACAGCAATATCGGTTATCCTCGTACCCTTTTTCATGCCACTCTTAAAATTGGATCGCTTACGACTGATTGATATTATTGCAGCTCTTATCACCCTCTTTGGTGTGTTCGTATTAACACAATCACAATTTACGGATTACTGGCAAGGCAATGCCTGGACACTTGCCTGTGCACTGAGCTATGCCATCTATATCACATCGCTCAGTAAGTTCACTCAACACAACCATGATATTTTATTATTAGTGTTCTACCAACTCGTTATATCAGCACTATTTCCACTCTGCGCATTGCCATTTGAATCCAGCTATTTATCATCCACCGCAACACTCTGGAGTGCTGTCCTCTTTTGTGGACTAATAGGTACCAGTGTTGGGTTATTGTTACAAAATTTTTATCAGCGTTTTATTAGTGCTGCAACCGCAGCTATTATCTACGCATTCGAACCGATCTTTGCGAGCATTTTTGCCTTCTGGTTAATCCAAGAAGAGATCACACGTCACACCATCATCGGTGGTGCTATTATTCTAGCTGGATTTTTACTCTCTCAATCGCTA
>DMFG01000025.1 GCA_003450655.1 Coxiellaceae bacterium
TAAATACCCCCCTTTTTGGGTTAAAATCGATCAGTTAATTGATGCAATGAATACTTTCGATAAAGTGAGTCAAAAAAACCGCGGGGTTGCTGTGGTTCGATCAGTTCTCGTATCAAAAGAAAAAATGAATAGTAAAAAGCATTTAGAGGATTAATCAGATAAACTTTCATGATGCCAGTAAGAGTAAGTGAAAAAATGACTCAATTAATTGTGATCCAAAATGTTTGGCGCTGCGAAGATAACCCCTTACTTCAATCTGCCGAAGATAAAGAAAAGATGGATACTATCATCATTGGTAACGTCAATGCGCGATATCACCATGATGCGTATGGCTTTCCAGAACGCTCACCGGACTTTATTCGCTTTAACCTAGCTTCTGCGCTGGAAATGAGCCAGTATTTTTTTCAGCAAACCAGCTATCGAATACCTATCTTTTGTCATGAGACTAGCGATCTATTGCAGCAATTGATAACACAACTTAGCATCACACATTGTCGCGTTGAGCAACCAATGGCTATTCATGAGATCCAAATATTGAATCGTCTACAGCAGCAATTTCCACAATTAGCTATTGAAGAAGTGCTGTGCGATACATTATTTACCCCTGAAGAACTACAGTTCAAAAAAACCGTCTTTCAGAAAAGCTTTACACACTTTCGAAAAAAGCTTGAGGCTCAATCACTGACGATTAACCTAGCAAATCAACCTCTAGATGTATCACAATTAAAACCTTACCCACCTAGCCTAATACCCATACCAGCAGTGGTCGAAGCTGAACCATTGGACTGCATACTCTTTCAACCAGGTGAACAAGCAGCGAAAGAACGACTTAATTACTATCTAACAGGTAGTCACTGCATTAAGACCTACAAAGAGACTAGAAATGGTTTGTTAGGCTTTGATTTCTCCTCTAAGTTATCGCCATGGCTAGCACATGGCACCTTATCACCCAAACGTGTGATTGTTGCCATAGAGGATTATGAGGAGGAATATGGAGCTAATGAATCAACTTACTGGCTCAAATTTGAATTGCTCTGGCGCGAGTTTTTTAAACACGCCATGCTTTACCAGCCGAGGGCTTTTTTTCTGTTTAAAGGTATTCAGGATCACCCACCCAGCACATCCAATAATACTCAAGGATTTGAGCATTGGATAAACGGCACTACGGCTCATGATTTTGTGAATGCTAATATGGTTGAACTCAAGCAAACTGGGTATATGTCAAACCGTGGTCGACAAATAGTTGCAAGCTATTTAGTGAATGAACTAAACCATGATTGGCGTATGGGCGCCTACCACTTTCAAGCACAACTGATTGACTATGACGTGAGTAGTAATTGGTGCAACTGGGCATATTTAGCAGGCGTTGGACATGATCCTAGAAAACGACACTTTAACATCGACAAACAACAACACAGTTATGATCCTGATCATGCGTACATCGATCATTGGCTTGAAAAACGATAAATGTTCAGAGAGGAAAAATGCACATGTTTATTATTGAACTCACCTACACTCAGCCGATAGATATCGTTGAGCAATGGCTGGCATCTCATAAAGCATACTTGCAAGAGCATTTCGCTTCTGGTGAGTTTATTGCCTCTGGTCCTAAGATCCCCCGCGATGGCGGCATTATCGTATGCATCGCAGATCAAAAATCTATTCAAGCATTGATCGAAGAAGATCCTTTTTATCAACAGGGCATCGCAGAATTTCGCGTCAGGGAGTTTAAAGTCAGCCGACACCACGATGCACTCAAACGGCTAGTTGACTCAGATTCTTCGGCGTAAGTAATGATGGATGAGATGATTACCATGAAAATTAGCAGTCAATACCGTTATTTTATCAGTATTCTATTTATAGTACTGACTATCATCTTAAACACCGTAACCTATGCTCGCCCTGTATCTTACGAGGATGGTTGGACCGCCATGTTGATGAGTGATGAGATGAGCACATCGGTGCATATTCATTACTCACCCACTGCATTTTACTCCATCGGCTATCGATATGAGGATTTTGAAACAGATTCGTTTTATATGAATGCTTTTCAACTCAATAATCTACTTTATCGACGCAATACTAGCGACTCGCAGGCCAATCTCTATCTCAGATCAGGGCTTGGCATAGCCAAGTGCTACCATAATACCTGCAATCCATCTTCCCAACTGAGTTATTTCACCGGTATTGCCAGCGATTGGGAGACACAACGGCTATTTGTTAGTTATAACAACCGATTTTTAGATGCACCGCACATCAGTCACTTCTTCGATCACTCAGCACGACTTGGTATAGCGCCATACAT
Organism: Coxiellaceae bacterium; assembly: GCA_003450655.1. GTDB lineage: Bacteria > Pseudomonadota > Gammaproteobacteria > Coxiellales > Coxiellaceae > UBA9148. Next base: position 2,306 of record DMFG01000025.1, read on the forward strand.
TGGTGATTATGGTGATCTTCATACCTGGTTGATGGTTCAAGTTGACTACACACCTAATACCGATAATATATGGACAGTCACACCACTAATAAGACTCTTCAAAGAGACTAATCTTTTAGAGCTGGGCATCAATAATCGAACTCATATATTATTGAATTATGTAAAACGATTTTAAAGGAATAGGATCAATAGCCATGAAAAGAAACAACATACTCATCGCCTTACTAGTTTTTGGATGGACAATACTGATTTCACAACCTATCTTTGCAGTGGCCACCAAAACCTCAAAGAGAGCTGAGATAAATGTGATGGGCATGGTGTGTGACTTTTGCACTCGAGGCATCAGCAAAAAGCTTAAAAAAGACACTAGAGTAAAACGCTACACGATCGACCTTAATAACAAAACAGTCACAGTTTACTTCAAGAAAGATCAAGCGATAAGTAAAAAGGATCTAGCTGAAATCATGAAACAATCTGGATATACCGTGAAATCCATACAATATTATGAACAAAAAAACTGACCAACAAACACCAAAAAAAAACACACTAGTCATTATTCTGACTCTTGTATCAAGCTCTGCATCACTGATGTGTTGCGCGCTACCCGCAATATTTGTCATGCTTGGGTTTGGGGCCGCATTTGCATCCTTGATCAACATACTTCCTTGGTTGATTAAGTTCTCTGAATATAAATGGTCGATTTTCGCGACAGCTGGAATATTAATAGCGTTGTCAGCATGGCAACTCTATCATTCAAAACGAATGGTTTGCCCGTCAGATTCAGAAAAAGCAAAAGCTTGCTCAAGGCTTAGAAAACTTTCATTGGTCTTGCTCACTTTCTCTATTCTAGCCTTTCTTACAGGGCTCGCCTTTGTCTTACTAGGGATTATTATCCAGTAATGCCTGTCCATCCAGCTAAGCACCCTATGGGGAAGCACAACGTATGTTGATACAATCATTATCCAAATGAAGACCTTAAGAAAATATCAATCATGAGTAATCGTCATAGCAACTACCCCTAGCAACAGACTTAAGCAATACTGCAACGACTTATATCGTTAAGCCTATTAATTGACAGATTGACGCTCAGTTTTAGGGTAATTGGACGCCAGAATTAAAGACTTGTTATTCTGTATTTCCGTGAGCGTCGGTGTCTAATTATTAAAGAGCGTAAGTTATTGATCTTTCGT
>DMFG01000123.1 GCA_003450655.1 Coxiellaceae bacterium
ATGGGTGTATTACCACTTCAATTCACTGGCAATGACTCACGCTTGTCACTCAAGCTTGACGGTAGTGAAACGATTTCTATTGATGGCATTGACAGTGCAACGTTTGGCCCCAAAGTCACATTAGACGTCACTATCACACACCCTGAAAATGGCACGCAAACTATCTCGGTGCTATCACGCATTGATACAGAAAAAGAAGCTGATTACTACCGTCATGGTGGTATCTTGCAATACGTACTACGTAAAATGTTAAAAAACGCGGCTTCTTAAACACTTTTCATACTGACCGTAGTGATTGATATCACTATGGTCAGTTATTGTGAATGCTGACAATTCTGATCAGTAATATGCAACTTCTTAACATCATAACCTTGCCTCTCTGCAATGGAAACGAGATGCTGATAACGTTTTCGAGAAATCTTTTTCGTGCGCGACAAAAACCATAAATAACGACGGCTCGGTGAACCAACTATGGCCTCTTGATAGTTTGGTGATACATATAAAATCCAATAATCCGCACGAAAAGGCCAAAAAAACTGTATTTTTAATTGGCTCGAAAGAGCACCCTTCGCTTGCCATGCTTTGGCTTTAGCACGCTTTAACTGATTATGCTTTCCCGTATAGCACTGATTCAACACACGCACATACTGCCCATCCAATTGATAATGAGCTTGAGAACAACGACAACCACGCTGAAAAAAATTAGGGAAGGAGGCAACCTCATACCAGGCACCCATGTACCGCTCCAAATCCACATTCGAAGCGACTAATGGCAGTGTGTTCTGAGATGCCAATACAGAAAAACAAAGACTCAATAAACAACAATAAACAAGCCTTTTAACCCAACAATGAATCATAAACAAACCTTACAAACAACTATTGACTGGGTGTTGCAAATGAAACCGGTCTCCCGCCACTGATATAATCGACTAAATGATCAATATCCTCTTGTTGAGCCTCTAAAATATGATTATTGACATCACCTATCGAAACCAGACCATACACAACGTTATCTTCAATCACCGGCAAATGACGAACACGTTCATCATTAATGATTTTCATAGCGTGGCCTACCATCATATCACGACGTGCTGTTGGGAATTTTTTTGTCATAATCTCAGACACAGGTGCTACTGCAAGATCCATACCTTGAACAACCGCGATACGCGCAATGTCTCGCTCGTATAAAATACCGACCAAGTTATGATGCTCATCTAAGATCAGCAGTGAGCCGACACCAGCCTGTTGAAGCTTAATTGCACAGTCTTTAATAGATACAGATTGTTCGACTGAAAATACTTTAGTGCCTTTCTTGTCCAATAGCTGTCCAATTGTAATATCCATATTGCTACTCCTTTATTAATCGAACGATAATCATCATTACCATAAACAGCGATCATACTAAAACAAAACCTTTTACGGGATCAATAATAATCAATGCACCATAAAAGACCAATAAACAAAAAACATGAAATAGCATGAAAAAGCTTCTAACTGTATGCAAAAAACACTAAATAACAATAACTAGAAAAAATTGGGTAGACAAGAATAAGAAAATCAGGCAAACTTTTCGTCGATAAATGGGCATGATATTAACCATGCCAAAAAAGATCGTACAGCCAGCTACAAAGAGCAAGCTATCCTAACAGCCCTGCTCCGACATATCTAGCCAAGAAGATCCTCTAAACCACTTAAACACTGATTTAAATAGGGAAACCATGGACACACGACGCATTAAAAAACTCATCGAACTTGTCAAAGAAACCGGCATTGGCGAACTAGAAGTCAAATCAGGTGATGATTCCGTGCGAATCAGCTGCCAAAGCAGCACCCCAATGTCACCAATCTCAACATCACCTGTCACAGCCCCCATCATGGCAACACCCAGCGCACCAACGCCTGGAATCAAACCTGCTGCTGCTGCAGCACCAACATCATCGCCAGAAACAACGGATGGCTATACACAAAAATCACCCATGGTAGGAACGGCATACCTATCAGCTACACCAGGATCAGCGCCTTTCATTACCCTTGGCCAACGCGTCGAAGCAGGCGATACACTGTGCATCATTGAAGCCATGAAAATGTTTAACAAAATCGAGGCCGATAAATCAGGCGTTGTTAGTGCCCGCCTCATAGAAAATGAAAGCCCTGTTGAATTTGACCAACCTCTTTTCATCATTGACACCAATGGGTAACACGTATGTTTAAAAAAGTCTTAATCGCAAACCGCGGTGAAATTGCGCTAAGAGTACTTCGAGCCTGCAAGGAACTAGGCATCAAAACGGTTGCCATCTACTCCAAACCCGATGAAGAACTCATGCATGTACGCCTAGCGGATGAAGCCGTCTGCATTGGCCCTGCCAGTGCTAGCCTCAGCTATCTCGATATTCCATCAGTAATTAGTGCTGCAGAAATCACTGACGCTGATGGCATTCATCCCGGCTATGGTTTTTTAGCTGAAAATGCTGATTTTGCTGAACAGGTCGAAGAAAGCGGCTTCACCTTCATCGGCCCAAGTGCTGACACCATTCGCAATATGGGTAATAAAGTTTCCGCCATCACAGCCATGAAAAAAGCAGGTGTACCGTGCATACCAGGATCTGATGGCGCATTAGGCAATGATGAGGCTACCAATCTTAAACTGGCAGAAAAAATAGGTCTGCCAGTCATTATCAAAGCTTCCGGTGGTGGTGGTGGACGTGGCATGCGCGTTGTCCATGAGCAATCTGAGCTTATCAACTCCATTGCCATGACAAAAACAGAAGCGCAAGCGGCTTTCAATAACAATGAAGTGTACATGGAGAAGTTTCTACAAACTCCTCGCCACATTGAAATTCAAGTACTGGCCGACGGCAAACATGCCATTCATCTTGGTGAGCGCGACTGCTCAATGCAACGTCGTCACCAAAAAGTTCTTGAAGAATCTCCAGCACCAGGCATCACCGCTGAAGAGCGCGCCGCCATTGGCGAGATTTGTGTGAACGCCTGCATAGCCATGCGATATAAAGGCGCAGGAACTTTCGAATTTTTATACGAAAATGGTGGGTTTTATTTCATTGAAATGAATACACGCATCCAGGTCGAACACCCTGTCACAGAAATGGTCACCGGCATCGACATCATCAAAGAACAAATCAGCATCGCAGCGGGCAATCCCCTATCGATTAAACAATCGGATATTATATTCAAAGGGCATGCCATTGAGTGTCGTATTAATGCCGAAGACGCAAAAACCTTTATGCCATGTCCCGGTAAAATTGATCTCTATCACCCACCTGGCGGCTTAGGTGTGCGTATTGATTCACATCTCTACTCAGGCTATAGCGTTCCACCGTATTATGATTCGATGATTGCTAAGCT